>JAFDCJ010000317.1 GCA_019312835.1 Deltaproteobacteria bacterium | reverse complement strand
GCCGGATTTTATTCCGGTGCGGGAGCAGCAGACATAAAGGTCGGTGCGCTCAATGATATGACCGGCGCGACCTCTGATGTCGGCAAGGATTACGCCCTGGGCATCGCCGAGGCCATTCACTACGTGAACGATAACGGCGGCGTCAATGGTAAGAATATCAAGCTGTATCAGTTTGATTACGGCTACCGGGTGCCTGAAGCCCTCACCAAATACAAGCTGTTTAAAAGGTTGAAATCCGTGGCAGTCCTGGGTTGGGGAACCGGTGATACCGAAGCCCTGTCGCCCACGGTGACCAAGGAAAAGATGCCCTATGTGTCCGCATCCTATTCGGCCCACCTGACCGACCCGAAAAAGACGCCCTATAATCTTTTTGCGGCAACCGACTATTCTTCGAATGCCCGGGCCGCCCTGACGGTGTGGTTTGATAAAAACTGGCCCAAGCACAAGGACTACGGCAAGCGCAAACCCCGCTTTCAATGCTCCTATATGTTTGCTTCGCCTTATTCCAGCGCACCTATCAAGGCCGTCAAAGACCAGGCCACCCTTCTGGGTTTTGATGTCGGTCCGGACCAGGATGTCTCTCTGTTTGCCATCGACACCAAGAGCCAGATCCTGGCTATGAAAGATTTTAAGCCGGATGTGGTATGGCATGGCAACACCACCATGTCGGTGGCCTCCACGATCAGAGACGCATACGCCCTCGGTCTGGGCGCCGATCACATCGTCAACAACTGGGCCATGGATGAGAATTTGCCCAAGCTGGCCGGCAAAGCTTCCGAAGGTGTCATGGGTGCTGCCGTTTGTGCTTTTTATGGCGAGGATACCCCTCTGATGGCCACGGTCGTGGAATACGGCAAAAAATTCAATCCCGGCGTGCCCATGGAAAAGCGCACGGTGCGTACGATCCAGGGTTGGTCCAATGCCCTGGCGCTGTGGGAAGCCCTGAAGAGAGCCGACAAGGCCGGTGGCCTGGATGGTGAGAATATCCTCAAAAAAGGATTTGAGACCATGGAGGGCTACGATCTGGGTCTGGGCGGCGCGAAGCTGACCTACACCGCCACGGATCACCGTATTTCCGGCAAGGTGCCGATCTATGTGGTCAAGGATGGAAACATCGTGCTCGTAGAAGCCGTCGACCTGAAAGGCCGCTGGCCGGAAAAATGGGCCAAGGAATGGCTTGGATGGTAGTGGTTCGTAAAATGGTCAAATAGTCGAATAGTTAAATAGTTATAGAAAAAAGAAGCCTTGATTTCTGATCGACTAATTTTCTAATCCACTATTTGACTAATCGCGAAGGAGGTCAGAATACATTGTCCGACGATAATAAGATCCTTAAGATCAACAACATTGAGGTCAAGTATCACGAGGTCATCCTGGTGATAAAAGGTGTTTCCATTGAAGTTCCCGAAGGGGGTATTGTCGCCCTGCTGGGGGCCAATGGGGCCGGGAAAAGTACAACCCTGAAGGCAATATCCGGCCTGCTGAAACATGAAGACGGAGAGGTCACCGATGGTTCGATCGAATTCATGGGCAACCGCATTGACAGGCAGGGCCCTGAAAAGATCGCCAAGATGGGCATTGTTCAGGTCATCGAGGGCCGCAGGGTTTTTGAACACCTTACGGTGGAACAGAACCTGAAAGTGGGTGCCCACATGAAACGGCACGGCCGCTCCATTAAAGACGGCCTGGAAATCGTCTACCATTATTTTCCGCGGTTAAAGGAAAAGCGCAATGAGACCGCGGGATTTATCAGCGGCGGCGAACAGCAGATGACGGTTGTGGGACGGGCCCTGATGACCAGTCCCAAACTGATTCTGCTGGATGAACCGTCCATGGGACTGGCGCCTCTTCTGATCCACGAGATATTCAATATTATCAAGCGGCTCAATGAAGAGGAGAAAATCTCCATGCTGTTGGTTGAGCAGAATGCCAAACTTGCCCTCAGCGTCGCCCCCTATGCCTATGTGTTGGAAAACGGGCGCATTGTCATGGACGACACGGCTGAAAAGCTCCGGGAGAATCCGGACATCAAGGACTTCTACCTGGGCATGACTGACTTCGGCGGAAGGAAGAGCTTCCGTGATGTGAAACACTACAAGCGCAGAAAAAGATGGCTCACCTAACCCTTAAACGTCATAAGGGAGACGAATTATGCAAAAGAAAATAAACGTAGTGACCGTTTTAAGTGTTATTATGATGGCCTTTCTTGTTTTTGGCTGTGCCGCGATGCAGAAGCCAAGTGAGAGCAATTTTAAGGATCCGGTCGTGACCTTGAGTCACGTAGAGGTGCCCTACTACACCGGCTATTACTACTTTGGCGCCAAGGTCAAGCCAGACAAAGGAGATGCCGGAAACTGGGGCGCCCCCATGATGATGGCTTTCATCTGGGAAATCAATAATCCCAATGCCTACCCGGTGATGATGGACGATTTTAAGTTTTCCATCAACTTCGAGGATTTTGAAGTCAACACCGTCAACGCAGCGGAAGGCATGTGGATCCCCGCCGGCAAAACCAACGAACTGCGCGTTCCCGCCATGTTCGATACGCGCCAGACGCTGTTGACGCTGCTTTTACCGGGTGCCATGCAGCTGAAGGAAAAGAAATTGTCGCCCTGGGACGCCCTGGAAAAATGGTGGAGAGGCGCCCCGGATTTTTCTTTCCCGATAACTGCAACCGGAGGCGCAGCTGTTTTTCAAGCGGGTGGAGTGACAAAAGTGGTTCCCTTTGAGGCCACTTTTCCCTGATCGTACCGGATAGTCTCCTCGATCTGAAACTTTGCAACAAGCTCCCGCTGTCTTCCCTCTCCAATTTGGAGGGGGAAGACCGGCGGCGCTCAGGCTGGCGCATTTATTGACGTGGAAGCCACAGGACACTTATGCCCGGCTGACAGGAATCCGCAACCGGATCTTCTGCGGTTAATTTGCCAACCGCACCTGCCGATTGGATGAGGTTAATTCATTATGGGACTCCATGACTATACTTTCTATGATTTGATTAATCGCAATGCCGT
>JAFDCJ010000316.1 GCA_019312835.1 Deltaproteobacteria bacterium | reverse complement strand
TTCAGGATCGATATCCATGTCTACTGCCACCAGGATTTTGTCCACACCCTGGTGAAAGGTTGCCGCTGAAAAAAGTGCCCGCCAGACTTCCGACTCGCTGGGTCGGTCCATCTGGATGACCAGAAATTTTCGAAGGTTGGTCAGCGGTTCGTGTAAATGGACCCGCTGGACGCTTCTAATGCTGCAGATATTCTTCAGATGGTTTAGAAACATGGGTTCATAACCGACCTTTTTGACAACCGAGCTTTCGCTTGGGGTGACCTGACTGATCCAGGAGACATAGATGGGTTTCTTCTTATGGGTGATACAGGTAACCTCCATATACGGATTGATCTGGCGCGGGTGCATGTAGCCGTGGGATTCGCCGAAAGGGCCCTCGGGTTCAAAATATTCGGTGGAGATTTTACCCTCGATCACGATTTCAGCATCCGCCGGCACTTCGATGTCAACGGTTTTGCACTTGACCACCGGAATCGCTTGTCCGACAAGTCCGCCGGCGACGGCCATTTCATCCACCCCCCGGGGAACCTTCTGCACCGCCGCATAGGAAACCACCGGCGGGGCACCGATGACCAGCGCTGCTTCCAGGGGCACCCCCTTGGCTTTGGCTTTTTCCCAGTGCGCCATAATGTCCTGCCCGAGGCCGCAGGGAAACACACCGACTTTGCGCCTGCCCTTCATTTGTCCTCTGTAGTTGCCGACATTGCGAATGCCGGTTTCCACATCCCGGGTAAACCAGTGGGAACAGGTGGAGTAGGGTGCGTTGTCGAATCCGGGAGTCGAAATGGGGATGGGAAACCTGTCGGTACCCTGGCCCTCTTTTTCAAGCTCATCCCCCATGATGACGACTTCTTGCACCGGCGCCCGGGTGACCGTTTCGGTGGGGATCAGGTTGTTCAAAGCCTTTTCCCAGACGCTGCCAACCGCTTCGCGCTCGCATCCGATTCCCAGACAGTATATTTCCGGATTGGCCGCCAGGGCTCCGACAACAACGGGAATATCATATTTCTTGCCTTTGGCGTCGACGACGTTTTCGAACAGGAAGGCTTTGCGATCTTCTTCACAAATGCCGCCCCGATACTGCCATCTGACCAGCGGGTGTATCTCGGTGTCTTTGTTCATTTCGCGCTTGACGCGAATCAGCAGGCCTTTTTCCTCCAAGGTTTTTATATGCTCGTGGAGGTCCTTGTATTCTGGTGAGGGCATATGGTTCTCCTTAATATATTATAAAATAATTTATAAAATATGATTAATTTATCCAGTCGATATCGTCAAGCAAAAAGATGCTGCTCGAAGAAAAACATCACTTCCAAATGCAATTTCTGCAAATTTCACAAAGTCTGGCACCGAATTATCTCGAGCGGAGCTCTTCTTTATAGTGCGCCCATGCGCGCGTCACATGACTGGCCTCCAGCAGTTGATTGCCTCGCTGCGCTGTTTCCGCTTCCGAAAAATAGATCGGTGTGCCGAGCTGGCGGGCCTGGTATTGGAGGACGGCGGATTCTTCTAAATAAATGGCTCGAATGGTGGCCTCCACAATGTCCTTGCCGAGCACCGCCGTACCGTTTCCCCGCAGCAGGGCAGCGGTTCCCGTCTCACCGATGAATTCCGCCAGGCGGTCGCCGATGTCGCTGTTTTCAATCAAGTGCGAGTCCATAAACACCGGCGTTTCCATCAACAGCACAGCGCCGAAATCGTGCACCGGTTTAATCGGCTCGCCCAGGATGCTGAAACTGGAGGTCGTAAAAGAGTGGGTTCGTGCGATGCCCCCCACATCTTTTCTTCGCCGGTAGATACAGGTGTGCAGCCAGGTTTCAAGGGGCTGCGTGTTCGATCCCTCGACACGCTCTCCGTTGAGGTCGACCGTTACCAGATCCTCCGGTTTTTTCACGAACATCAGGCTTGACCGCGGCGTAATGACGAAAAGATCCGTTCCGGGTATACGGGCGCTGACATGTCCGAACGCTTCGCATATACCTCTGTTGGTGAGCATTTGCGCCGACGTGATGACGTCATTTATAACCTGCCGAATTTGGTTTCCTGTTGCCATTGTGCGGTTCCTCGTTGGATCATCAGAGTGAAATCAGGTCCATGCGGGTCAAGGTCGTCCGCTTTTTTATTCCGGGTGCATTCACCAGGTGCCAGGCAGTGTATTGCTCCGCGTAGACGCTTGAAGACGAAAAACCATCGACGGGCACAACCACGTTGTATCCCCGCAGGGCGGCGCCGGCAGCGGTGTGGACAACAGCCCCTTCTGCAGCGGTGCCGATCAGCACCACGGTGGTTGCGTTGTATTTTTCAAGTATTTCTTCCAATTCGGTATGGTAGAACTTGTCCACACTTGATTTGACGATGGGCTCTTCAGGCTCTGGGAGGACTTCCGCGCGAATATCATCGGCCGTTGCCTTTGATGTGAGGCTGTAAATTACCGGCATCTTATGGGACCGTGCTCTGCTGATGAACGCCCGGATACCCGCTAAACTGTCAACGCAGCGCGGCCTTCTTTCAGAGTCACAGTTGCCGATTTGTAAATCGAGAACCAGCAGCGCACTGCTTCGCGGGTCGAGCTGGACAGGCTGCAGCGGTGGTGCCGGTGGCGGCTCAATGTCGTTCCAAATATCGATAACAGTTTTCATAACAGTCCCTCCCGAATTATTTTTGAAAATGGTTTCGCGGTGCTATGTTTGGGGCGGTCGATCCTTATTACAGCGAAAGGTAATTTAAAATAAAGTGTGTTGCGTATCAAGAGAAAACAGGATGATCATGTCGAGGAGAAATCACTGCGGATCTGGTATGATTTACGCTGTCAGTCATCGCCTGCAGGCCTTTCAAAATTCCACGGATGACGACTGCTCTCATCTTTCCTCTGCATCAGCCGCCGCCAGGATCGCATCCTCGATTTTCGTGTATCCCGTGCAGCGGCAGAGGTTGCCGGCAATGGCGGTTTTGACCTCACCCCTGGAGGGATGGGGATGGTTTTCCAGAAGAACTTTGGCCGCAAGCAGCCAGCCGGGTGTGCAAAAGCCGCACTGGACGGCATTTTTATCAATCGCCGCCTGCTGCAGGGGATGAAGCGTCCCGTTTTGCGCCAGCCCCTCGATCGTTTCAATCGTTTTGCCCCGGCACCTTATTGCGAGAACCATACAGCCCAGGGCCAGCTTGCCGTCGATGATCACCGTGCAGGCGCCGCAGGTGCCTTCATCGCAGCCCTTCTTCGTGCCGGTCAACGACAGGTCATCCCGCAGCACGTCCAAAAGCGTCCGGTTCGGTGCCACGGTCAGTGCATATTCCTGGCCGTTAACAGACAGGGTGATGGCGGTGTGCTTCATTGGGGATCTCCTTTTGTCCTGGCATCGGCCAGGGCCTGTTCGACAGCCGTTTGGACATAAACCCGAACCATGTCCCGGCGGTAACGGGGAGAAAAACCCACGACGTTCGCAACCGGCCGGGCCAACGCGTGGGCGTCTTCAGCCACCTCAGCGAGCCTGTCGTCGGTGATGGGATGGCCTTGCAGTTTATCCGCCGGTTCGATAGCCACCGGTGCCGAACCGATTCCCGTCATGGCCACTTTTGCGGACCGGCAGGATTCGCCGTCATCTTCCAGGCTTATTACTGCCGCAACCCCCAGCAGGGGGTAATCGATCGCCTTGCGTCTGCGCAGCTTCAGGTAGGCGCCGCCGGTGCGGTTACCCTGCTCGGGTATGCGAATTTTTCGGGCCACCTGTCCGGGCTTGAGGTTCAACGGATGGGCACCGTTGCCCGAGTACATCTCCTGAATGGGGATTGTCTTCGCGCCTGCCGGCTCAGCCAGGGTGACCTGAGCCCCCAGCGCGATGAGCACAGGCGCCAGATCCCCGCTGTAAACAGCATGGCAACCGGGGCTGCGCTTGACGGCATGACAGACCCCCCCACCAAGTTTATAACAGGGTCCCTGCCGTTTTCTCAGATCGGGAGGCCGGTTGTAATAGATGCAGCAGCAGTCCTGGCATAAGTTTCCGCCGACGGTACCCATGGCCTGCAATTGGGGTCCACCGACAGTTTGGGCGGCGGCGGCAATTACTGAATATCCTGCTTTTATGTCGGCGTGATCGGCCAGGCGGTCCAGGGTCACCAGCGCACCGAAGGTCAAACCGTTGCCCGGATCATACTGAATTTCGGTCAGGCTGGGTATCCGCTCCAGGGATACCAGCAACCGCGGAAACTTTACGTGATTTTTCATTGCCTGCAGCAGCTCGGTGCCTCCCGCGATGATCCGGGCGTTGCCATTCTGGGCCACCAGGGTCCGGCAGGCTTCATCCATAGAGTCGGGTTCTGCATACTCAAATGCCGGCAATTTCATTGCAAGCTCCTCGTTTCGGCAGCCTTTCGCGTTTGCGAGGGTTTATTTGGTTGTTTTCAAATCCCGCCATGGCGGGACTGGGCACCCGGTTACAACCGCAACGATTAAAGCACGGACGTGCTTTTGTCTTCCCCCGCCCCTGAGGGCGGGGAAATCCAGACCACCGCTGGGCGGGCGGTCGTTGACTCAATTTGCCACAGACGCTCGTTTCCGGATGGCAGTGTCCGGCTGTTCTTCCGCTTTCTTTCGCAACGCGCGCAGAACTTTCTCGGGTGTAATCGGAAGATCCTTTATGCGCACACCGACGGCATCATAAATGGCATTGCCGATTGCCGGGGGAAGGGGCACGTTGCTCGTCTCGCCGACGCCCTTGGCACCGAACGGGCCGTCGTGATGGGGCTCTTCCACTAAAGCGGCTTCGACTTCGGCCATCTCCAGCGCCGTGGGGATCTTGTAATGCAGAAAACTCGGATTGATGACATCCCCTTCCCTGTATTCGTATCCTTCCAGCAGGGCAGCGCCGATGCCGAATCCGATGCCGCCCTGGATCTGCGCTTCGCAATTGTCCGGGTGGATGGCCTTGCCGATATCGTGGGCGGCGTAGACTTTAACAATTTTGACCTCGCCGGTGTCCTGGTTGACCTCCACTTCGACGCCGTGGGCCCCCAGAAGCCAGAAAATCATGTGGGTGGAAAAATATTCCCCCGGTGCCTCCGTTTTGGGGTAATAATATCCGCGGCCCAGGACGGTGGCGCTGGCGCCGTAGCGTGCCTTGAGCACTTCGGCGACGGTATGTTTTTCCCGCGGCGATTTCCGAGCGTAAATCGTTCCGGCTTCGATGGTAAGATCGTCGACCGGTACGGCCATCTGTTCGGCTGCCAGTGCCAATACCTGGGCTCTGGCGTCAGCGGCCGCCGTCCGCACGGCGTTGCCCATATGAAAAGTCGATCGGCTCGAAGTGGTCGAGGCGTCAAAGGGGGTGAAGGCCGTATCCGGGGCGGCCTTGCTGACCGCTGCCAGCGGAACCCCGAGGGTTTCGGCTGCGATCTGGCAAAGCACGGTTTCCGATCCCTGGCCGACTTCCGTTGTACTGCTCAATATCTCAGCGGTGCCGTCCTCATTGACTTTGACGAAGGCGGCCGAACCGAAAGGTGTTTTGATGGCGCGCTCCATGCAGGCGATTCCACGGCCGCGGCCAGGTGCTGCAACCGGCTTGCCCCAATTCATTTTAGCGGCGACGGTTTCCAGGCATTGCTTCAGTCCTGCGGAGTAGATTTCCTGGCCGCTGGTGTGAGTGTCTCCGTTGGTGTAAACGTGTCGCAGGCGGAATTCCAGGGGGTCGATGCCGAGTTTGCGGGCAATGATGTCCATGTGCGAATCATAGGCCCATGCGCCCTGAGGCCCGCTGTAGCCCCGCATGGCGCAGGCGATCTGGCGGTTGGTGTAGACGCAGTATCCGTCGATGCTGACATTGGGAATCTTGTAAGGTCCGGCGCCCGACACGCCCCCGAAGCGGCAGATGGTGGGCCCTTTGCCGGCATAACCGCCCGTGGCCCAGTACATCTCGACTTGGCGGGCCAGAATTTCGCCGTCGCGGTTGACCCCGGTTTTGAGCCGAATCACCGATGGATGCCGGCCGGAGGAAGCGCAAAATTCTTCCTGGCGGGTATAAATGAGCCGAATCGGTCGATTCCTCACCTTCCAGGCCAATGCAATTGCACAGGCTTCCCCTTTCAATCCGCCTTTACCCCCGAAGTTGCCGCCGATATAGGGTGCATTGATGATGCGGATTTTATTGAGCGGGATGTTCAGCGCGGTTGAAATCTCGGCCCGGCAGCGATAAGGCGAATCGTTGTTGGTCCAGAGGGTCAGCTCATTGTCATCATTGACAAGGCAGATCGACCCGTGGGTTTCGATAAAACAGTGGTGATGCATGGGAGTGGTAAAGGTGTCCTCAAAAATATAGTCTGCCGCATCGAAAGCCTTCTGCACGTCTCCTTTGCGAAGCTGAAAGTGATTGCAGATGTTGGTGCCGGCAACCGGATTGATTCCCGGGGCATGTCTGTACGTCTCCAGCGCTTCGTGCAGCACGGGCGCATCCGGTTTGGCGGCCTCAACCGGATCAAACACGGCCGGAAGCTCTTCGTAGTCGACTGCGATCATCTCCAGGGCGGCTTCCGCGGTGGCTTCGTCGATGGCGGCGACGGCTGCCACGCCCTCGCCGGCATAGCGAACCTTGTCCCGGGCCAGAAAGGAATCATCATGCAGGGATTCACCGTGCAAAAAGGGAATGTCCTCCCCGGTGGCAACGCCGACCACCCCCGGCATTTTTTCGGCGCGCGAGGTGTCGATGGACTTGATTTTCGCATGCGGATAGGGGCTTCTGAGGACTTTGCCGTGAAGCATTCCGCGCAGCTGAATGTCTTCGATGAAAACGGCCGTGCCGGTAACTTTGCTTTTGGCGTCAAGTCTGTCCGGCGAGCGTCCCACCCAGGTTAAACGGTCCGAGTTATTTGGCTTTTCGACTGCCATCGGGATCTCCCTCCCCGCGCAATTTAAAAATGATCGGATTTTCGGCTAACTTTAATTCACGGCCAGGTACTTTAAGCGGTTTATCAGAAGCTATCTAAATCATGTCTTTTTGCTATGCGCTGCCCATCGGCCTGGTGACATTTTGCGGATCTTCATAATGATAACGATGATTGGTTGACAACTATATGATACTCAATGGGCCGGATCAAGCAAAATCAAATATTTTATAAAATACTTTATAAATTATTGACAGAAAAGCAACGGCGGTAATAAAGAAGCTGCTGCAGTGACGATGCCTGTTTCTGCTGGAATATTTTTCATGCCGAAAGGGGAACCCGAATGGCTGAGAAACGGTATGCATGTGAGTTGCATCAAGGTTCAGGAGGTGGATGAGTCGGTTTTTGACCGTTGCGACCGCATCGTGGTCCATACAAAGGTCAAGGCCAAGCAGACCGGCAATGTTCTAACCGGCACACAGCATGTTCCGGACACCTCTCCGGCGGGTTGGTGGAAAAACGCAAAGACGGCCCCGCAGAATTATCCGGACCTGGCCGACCTGTTGTGTGGTCGTGCCGCCGGTCGTGGAGACGCGGGACAGATCACCTGTTTTGTCAGCAACATCGGGCTGGGATTGCAATTTGCAGCCCTTGGTGCGTTGATCCTGAGGCAAGCCGAAGAATCCGGCATTGGGGAGGAACTGCCCGGTGAGTGGTTTACGGAGTCGGTGCATCCCTGATAGTTAAACCAGCTTTTTTTTGAGAACCGCTTCAAGCGCCCCGGCGGGAACCTCGTTTTTTTCAGGAAAATCGATGCCTGTCGGCCGGGTGGCATCGATGATGATGACGGCCTCCCCCATCCATTGGCGAAAGCTCTGGACATTACGGATAATCTCGATGTCCTTGTCCCAGTGGGTGCGGGTAACCACCGCCCATTGGACCTCCCGCTCGTTATAGATGTCTATGTCCGCATCAACCACCGTCACCATTTTCAGGTGCTCGATTTCCGGAAACATCATCATCGCCGCTCTTCTCGGGTCGCTGTCCCTTTCTTTGTCCATCGCAATTACACACGAAAACCGGCCGCAACTTGAGGGCGGCAGGTGGACCGCCTGCACACCGGGAAATTTAGATTTGACGACATGAAAAGCGGTGCCCTCCTTGGGAATGCCGCCCAAATGCCAGTGTTCGGCGTTGCCGGGGAAAATACCCTGCATAATGGCTTTCTCTTTCATGGTAATCGCTTTAACTTCGGCTACCGGTGACTGCATCGCCGGCTGGTAATAGCCCGCAATTTCACCAAATGGATTCTGGGTCTCCCGGATGCCGGGGGGAACTTCCGCCTCGATGATAATTTCCGCATCGGCCGGCACGAGAAACGCTTCGCCCCAGGTGACTGACGGGCAGAGCCTGAGCGGCTCCTGCAGAAACGCCGAGGCGGTCAGATAATCATTGTTGCCGTAGGGCATCAGGCAGCACGCCGAAAGATAAAAGGCGGGGTGATGGCCCAGCACGACGATCATGGGTGTGGGCAGGTCGCTTTGCTCGTGTTCGCGAATAATGCGTGCCAGATGGTGGTGCGCATGGGCGCTAACGCTCATCCGCTGGGGTGCCTTGGCCCAGTTTTTGGTAAAGGTGATATCGTAAAATTCCTGGTCCAATCCCTTCATGACGCAGGTCATGGTCAGGTACGGTCCCACATCTTGTTGATGATGCAGAGGGATGGGCAGTTCCCACAAATCAGCGGACGGTCCCTGGCGAATAATCTGCTGGCAGGGGGCATCGGCGATGGCCTCGATTTGACCGTTGAGGTTTTCTCTTTTGCCAAATTCTTCCACCAGGGCCATACCGTGTTGGTCATCGTCCAGTCCGACGGCGCGGGCGCACAGTGCCCGGCTTGCGAAGACATTGGAAACGAACGGTATACCCGGGCCGCCTTTTACGTTCAGGGGGTTTTCAAACAGCACGATCTGCTCGCTTCCCTTGCGCGCCAGGAGGGTCATCAAGGCAGTGATTTCATACTGTTGGGGGTTGACGACGGATTCGACGCGCAACACAGCGCCGGGAAGCTCATTTTCGAGTCCGGTCAGAAACTGCTGTAGATCTTTGGCCACGATGAATTCTCCTTTTCTAGCGGTTGAACGATTGGGCTGCTGGTTGGGTTTATACGGTTCTCAAACGCCGGTCTAACCCGGTAGCTTGAAACTTTATATCGATTTTAATGACAATGATGTTAAAGTGGCACCTGCAGCAAACGCAGCGCGATACATATTTTATAAATTACTAAATAAAAAGCAACACCATTTCGGCACTGCGAATTATTTTTTACACAGGCCGAGCGCAGGGGATTCGCTGAATGTCAAAACTCAGCGGCCGGGGATGGATGCAAAGATGATCGGCGCTAAAAAATTAGGTTGACACCAAAGCAAAAATTATTTTATAAAATATTTTATAAAAAATGAACGGGCGGTTCCATGCATCTATGTATATGATTTAATATATAAATTAAATTCGGACAACGGAATGGGCTCCTGCCATGATCAAAACAAAGAATATTTCTGAGCAAGCGTACCTTCATATCCGAGAAACCCTTTTGCATAGCGACGTCTACGTGGGGCAGAAGATACTGCACAATGATCTGGGACACAAGCTCGGTATCAGCCATACGCCTTTAAGGGAAGCCATGTTTAGGCTGGCAGCGGAAGGATTGCTTGAACATGAAAATTATAAAGGATTTTCCATTTCCGCCATCAGCCTTGATGAAGCCAGAGAAATCTACGAAACCCGTGAAGTCATCGAACCGCCCATGGATGCAAAAGCGGCTGGTGCCATGACCCCTGAAAAAAGTGTGGCGTTTAAAAAAATTTTAGAGCAATACAGGCGCCTTTTAGCCGAGCCCTATGACCGGCGCAGGTTGTTAATTGACAACAAACTCCACATGCAAATTGCCATGCTGGCCGGCAACAAAATTCTGGTCCAGACGCTGAACCTCATTTGCGACAAGCTTATTTTTAAAAGTCTGTTTGAAAAAATTTCGCCTGAACGGGGACAGAAAATTGTCGATGAACATTCGCAAATCTTGCGGGCTCTTGATAAAAAAGACGGCCAAAAAGCCACCGAGCTGATGCAAAAACATCTCCTCGAGCAGAAGCAGTACGTGCTGAAAAATATCAAATATAAACTTTCGGAAAACATCCTGAGACCTCTGGCGAAATAAGGCCAAAAGCGCTGGTCCGGTTCTGTTTTGAAGCCGTGTTGAGGCCGTTTAATTTTACCGTTTGTATAACAACATAACGCTTGAGTAAGGAGGATAAAAATGTCGAACGAGCATCTTCAAAGTCTAAGGACAAATCTGGAATGGTTGAAAAAGAAGGGGTTGCTTCTTGAAACCGACCATGAGATTGATCCCAAGTGTGAGATGGCGGCCATTCAAAAATCGCTGGATGGCGGACCGCCCATCCTTTTCAATAATGTCAAAGGGTACCCCAATGCCCGGCTGGCCACCAACGTTTTCGGTTCGGATAAGATCGGCGCCCGGATGTTCGGTTGCAAGGACCGCAAAGAATTGAAATTTAAGATTCATGAGTCGATTCTGCAGCCGACGGCTCCGGTGATCGTAGATGAAGCCCCCTGTCAGGAAGTCGTCATTGACAAGGACATCGATGTCTGGCCGGTCATCCCGATGATCCAGCACACACCCAAAGACCCCGGGCGGACCCTCGGGGCCGGCAAAACGGTTGCCTCCCCCAAAGAATTCTGGGGCGGATGGCACATTTCCTACAACCGTATGAGTTTCCGGGAAGATCAGATGTGGAAGGACAAATGCACGTTCCAGATATCGCCCGGCTCCCACACCGACCAGATTGCCACCCAGTTCTATAAGAAAAAACCGATTCCGTTTTCCGTCAACATTGGTATTCCGCCGGCGGCCACGCTGATGGCCGGCGCCGGTTTTATGTATACGATCCTGCCCAGGGGATGCGACGAGCTCGGTATCGCCGGTTCGATCCAGGGATTTCCCCTTGAAATGGTTAAATGCAAGACCATCGATGCTTATGCCATTGCCGAGGCGGAATACGTCATCGAAGGATATCTCGATACCACCCAAAAGCTCTGGGAGCATCCCCAGGCTGAGAAGGAAAATGTACAGGGACGCTATCCGTTTCACCCCGAGTGGTCCGGATATATGGGCAAAGCCTATCGAACCTGGCGGTTCAACGTGACCGGCATCACCCACCGCAAGGACAAACCCATTTACGACCCGCTGGTTGTGCACGGGTATGAGGACCATAATATCGATGTGCTGGCGCGGGAAGCCTGCTTCTTTGAGCTGGCCGAGCGCATCAGCCCGGGCTTTTGTGTGGACACCCACATCCCCATGTGCATTCCGGATTGGGGCGGCGTTGTGTTTCAGGTGAAAAAGAGGCGGGCCCGTGACGAGGGCTATCCGCGCAATATCCTGGCCGCAGCCCTTTCCTGCTCCCTGGGCGCCCGGTTAGGGATTGTCGTGGATACGGATGTCAACATTTATTCAGCCGACGATCTGCTCTGGGCCATTGCCACCCGCGTTGATGCGGTGGATGACATCATGAGAGTCGCTCCCGGCGGCATGGGTCAGACCTTCCAGCCGGCCGAGCGAAGTTCTGCCGGCGAAAAGCAATGGACCCAGAATAACATCCGTTTTTCCGGTGCCATTGGATTGGACGCCACCGTGCCGAAGGTGTACCAGGAGGATTTCGAAAGGGCCAGCTACCCGGTTGAAATGGTGGATTTGAAAGATTGGTTCAGCGAAGATCAGATTCAAAAGGCCAAATCCTATCAGGAATCATACGCCA
>JAFDCJ010000315.1 GCA_019312835.1 Deltaproteobacteria bacterium | reverse complement strand
TCAGCGCTTCAGATGAAGCCGAAGATCGCAACGCTTCGTCCCCAGCCTTCATCATGTATTCTTCGGCCTTCTCAATTGCACCTGCTTTACTGTAGTGAAAAGCCAACGTGCCGAAAAATTCATGCAACCTTTCGCTGAAAAGCCTTTCGATAGATTGGGCTACTTTCAGATGGAGTTCTTTTCTTTGCTCGATCAAAGTTGAAGCGTACACTACCTCCTGTGCCAGTGCATGTTTGAATAGATACTCAAGTTCCTGCATCCGGATGCGATCCCGGATTATCTGGACATCCTTTAGATATGTCAGACGATCGTCCACGTTCTCTATGGAATCGGTAACATCCTTGATAATCCGGTCGAAAAAACGCCTTCCAATAACAGACGCAATCTTGACCAGCTCTCGGGTGCCTTCATCCAATCGATCGATACGCGCCATAAGGACATCATTGATGGTGGGTGGAATAACGGCACTATCGATTCTCTCAGTTACCCTTAATCCCGCGTTGGTCCTTACTATAGCTTTATCATCAATTAGAGCACGGACCACTTCTTCAATAAAGTAGGGATTACCCCCGGTTCGATCCACAATCTGTTGTTTTATCGAGTGCCGCATCCCCTCTACCTGCATAATATTATTGACCAGGATCTCCGCCGCCTGTTTATCGAGTGGCTTCATAGGAAGCTCTACAAAATCAATTTCAGGAAGCCACTGGGGTAAGGTTTCAACTTTACAGTCATCTGTCTTCCAGTAACCGGGCCGAAACAAATTGATGAATACGATGGAGTGGGTCAGGGTTAATCTAAAGAGCGGCTCAATAAGCTCCAACGAGGTAATGTCGGCCCAGTGGAGGTCTTCCATTACGATCACGATAGGAATAAGCTCTGCAGACCTGATCAACAGTTGCCGGACATTTTTAAATATTAGCTTTTCCAAAGCCTCGCCTTCGATGTTCTCAACGCGCTTGGTATGTCTGCCTGAAAGCTTCATTCCCATCAGGGTTGCCACAAAAGGAAATACGTCGTCTGCATCATCCCCGCAGACCCTGCGGACGGCCATTTCCAGTTTGTCCGAGGCTACAGCTGTTGTGTCGTCTTCTGTAATTTGAAACCAGTGCTTAAAAAGATCAATGATGGGGTGATAACTTAAATTTTCCCCAATCGATATTGACCGGCCCTCCAAAAGCGTTACCTGCTTGATAATGTCCTTTTTTCTCAGTTCCGCCAGCAGTCTTGATTTTCCAATGCCAGGTTCTCCAAAAATGTTTACCACTGAGCCTTTGCCCTTTATGGCCTTATGTATTTGTGATTCCAGCCTGGCAAGCTCCTGATCACGGCCAACCATTTCTGAAAAAACTTGTATCTTATGTGATGCGCCTGATTCGACGGTCCTTTCAGCTATCAATTGGTAAACGGGAAAGGGTTGATCTTTTGCTTTGTATGGCCGAAAAGTAAAGTGACGTTGAGCTGCCCTGTGGGTTTCTGATCCGACAAGGATCATACCGGAGGTGGCAAGGTCACTGAGCCTGGCTGCCACATTGATGGCATCACCCGTGATGCCGTAAGTACCTTTCGCCGGATTAGCATCCGCTGTAACCGCCAAACCCGTATTAATTCCGCTATGCATTGAAAGGTCACGGCCCACTTTGCTCTTGAATTTGGGGCTCAATGCATCAACGAGTCCATGGATCTCAAAAGCAGCTCGGATAGCCCTGATTGTATCGTCTTCGTGTGCCTTGGGTACGCCGAATAGAGCCAAAAATCCGTCGCCTTCAAACCTCTCGATAAAGCCTTCGTATTTATTGATTACGTTCCTCACACCATCGAAGATGCGACTGGTGATTGCCTTGACCTCCTCGGGATCCAGCTTTTTCGTCAGGCGTGTATACCCGGTAAGATCTGAAAAAAGCGCTGTCACGCGTTTGCGTTAAGCGTCGAATACAACATTGGATTCCGATTGGCGTGCACCAGAGTAAAGAGTTAGCCCGCATTTGTGGCAGAAATTTGCGCTCTGAGGGCTAGTGCTGCGGCATTTTGGGCACTTCATGTGATTCTCTCGCATCAAGATTTTGCAATGGGACCGATAACAAGGAAAAAACGAATCTAAATGATAACAATTTTTATAGGAATGCCGATTTCGTGTCAAATTTATATTGGACATAAATTAGGTGTTTTGTGGGTTCCTGAGGTGATTGTCCTAAGGATTATTCCGGATATCAGAACAAAGATTAAAAGCTGATGGATTGAAAACATTTAAACTCTCACAAAGGCCTGAAATGGATCATCGCAACCGATCGCCTGCCATCTCACGCCGCGGCTCATGCGTGTTGGATTACGAGCCCTACGAAAAGTACGATTGATTTTTAGAGATTATGGCGAACCCCATACATTGTGGTCGGTCTTTTTCTCTGGTTACCTTTGATTGAGAATTACACAACTCTGGTAATTATGCAGATATTCCAAAATATCAAATTAAGCGCAGCTTTCAAGGAGGGAAAATTTGTGGAAAATAAAAAGCGCTATCAACTACAGAAGTCCGGAACCATTTTAATCAGCATTGCCAGGCAGATGATTACTGAAATTATGGTTATTCACCGATAATTTTTACGAGCGCTCTTTTGCGGCGGCGGCCGTCGAATTCACCGTAAAAAATCCGCTCCCAGGTGCCGAAATCCAATTTGCCATCGGTTACCGCCACGACCACCTCACGCCCCATAATCTGGCGCTTCATGTGAGCATCGGCGTTGTCCTCGCCGACATTATGGCGATATTGCGATACAGGTTCATGCGGTGCCAGTTTTTCCAGCCAAACGTCATAATCATGATGCAGGCCGGATTCATCATCGTTTATGAAGACAGACGCCGTTATATGCATGGCGTTACAAAGCACCAAACCTTCCTTAATTCCGCTCTCCCGAATGCATTCCTCGACCTGAGGGGTGATGTTGATAAAGGCTCTACGGGCGGGAACCTCAAACCAGAGCTCTTTGCGATAGCTTTTCATTGTGTGGGGCCTCCTTTATGCTTTCATAAAAATCAAACGAACCTTCATCTATTCGGCGACTTGTGATTTGTACAATATATCAAAGGAATTTGGAAGTGAATGAATTTGAGTTTGAAAGAAATGGTAGACTTTCAGAAGCACAGAATTTAGAGGATATCACAACTTGTGCTTAACTTGCGAGTATCTCAATATATCAGTAGTTGGCTATTATTTGATTTT
>JAFDCJ010000314.1 GCA_019312835.1 Deltaproteobacteria bacterium | reverse complement strand
GCCTGAAGACCATTATGAAAAACATCCACCGCAACTGCCTGGATGTGGCTGATCGTTACGGCGTGCCCGGCAACTATCTGGTTGGCGCCAACATCGCCGGATTTGTGCGGGTTGCCAATGCAACCCTCGACCAGGGCTTGGTATAAAACTTTCAACAGTCTGTCCAACAACCCGTATCCATCCGAACGGCTTCCTCTCCCCCTTCAGGGGGAGAGGTCAGGTGAGGGGGGATTCAGGCCAGCGCACTCTCAAGGGTGAGGAATTTAGCCTATTTTCCTGCGTTGGTGGACAGCCTTCCAAGATTTTCCGGCTGTCTTCCGGCTTCTTTAGCTTCTCTGCACAAGATCTTTTAGCTGCTGAAAATCTTCAATGATAAAGTCGGCACCGGCGCGCTCGAGCTCCTTTTTAAGGCCGGCCTGATCCGGTGCCGACAGGATCATTCCGACGGCCCTGTACCCGCCTGCTGATTTTCCGGCGGCAATCATGTCATCGGGCATATCGCCGATGTAGTAGGATTCGGTGAAAAGATGCTTGCATCTTTCTGCGATGGCATCCAGCATAAATGGGTCGGGTTTGCTCAGCGATACCTTCTTTGACTCCGTTTTCAGCAGGCGTGCCTCTTCCTCTAGACAGTCTTCCAGCGCCATGACCATTGTAAAATATTTTCTGATCCCAAAATAGTCCAACGGGTAATCCGCCTCGGCTCTGGGTCTGCCGGTAGCAATCGCCAAAATATGATTTCCAGTCAGTTCCGCAAGCATATGTCTATCTACCAGGAGTTGCTCGCGATGATTATAGCCTTCATCAAAGTAAAACTGCGGTGCCAGCCCATAGGTGGCTTCAAACAGGTCTTTTCCCAGATACACTTCCTGAAAAATTTGTTTGATAATGTTGCCGCTGCCCACGTCCCCCGAATATAAGCCTTCGATAAAAGCATTGCGGGCCTTACCGGCTTTGTGAAGTAAAGCCGACAGGGGCATCGGGGTTGAATTGAGATATTCGGCCAGAGCGGCCACATGGCACCGCCGGATGGTTTCGCGATACCGGTTCCAGGGGTCCTTGTCTTCGTTAAGCGGTGGTTTCTCGATGACATTAAATAACAGGCTGATCACCCGGCAGGATAAGTCCCAGTCGTTATTGAGGCCGCCGCTTTGCTTGACGGTCGCCAGATCCTCCAGCGGGAAAAGGGGGTCCGGCAATTTTTCCGCTGAAGGGGCGGGTTTAAAAAAGAGCCCGGCCGTTTGTCGCACCGTCTCCCGGTACGACCCGGAGACATCGATCAGAACCCCGTCCATGTCGAATACGATCAGTTTTTTGCTTTTCATTAATTTACCCGTCTGACGCTACGGTTTTTCCTGCAAATGAGGCACAACATGATTGTCACTCCCGCGCAGGCGGGAGTTCAGTTCAAAGCTGGCTGGATTCCCGCCTGCACGGAAATGACGCATGGGTAACAGGTTTCATTAATCAATAATACCTTAGAATATATATTTTGGGCACGATCCTATATTAAGTTTTCTTCGATAATTTCCATTATTTCGGGAACTGAGGATATAAAATAAAAGCGACGGGAGGTAAATTGTTTTTTTTGCCTGCCGCTGCGGTCGATGATAACCGGAATCGAGGCCCAGTCTAAAAGCGGCAAATCGGTATACCCGTCTCCGACCACCATCGTCCGATCCGCAGACAGCTTTAATTTTTTGATCATGGCCAGCTTGTCCTCCGGATTGGGAAGCTGCAGCTGCATTCCCATGATTCGATCCGCCTCATACTGAAAACAGTTGCCCGCTATGCGGCTAAAGCAATCCAGCATTCCGGCAAAACTTAAGATGCGTTCGCTCAAATCGGCAGTACCGCAGCTCAACACCATCATCTCGTATCCATCCCTTTTTAGCTGCCTGAACACCCTGCGGTCCGCCGTTGGGATTTTTTCGGCCAGATCCCGACTGACGTCATCCAGCACACTGGACGGCGTGCCTTTTAACAGCCGGATGTAGGATTTTTTAAAAGTCCTGCGCAGCCGCTCCCGACGGTCGGCATAGACGATGGCTTTTACATACGCTTTTTTCAGCCAGCCGAAAGGTTCTTCGCGGAGATTCATGCGGTATCGCAATAATGACTGCTCGCTGTCGAAAGGCGCAAGGGGCAGAATCGTACCGTCAAAATCCCAGATGATGGTAAGCGGTTTCCTTTTTTTCGGACCCCTTTTCATAGCAATATGCAATGTTCTGAAATCGTAGCCGTCAATTTTGTCCTGTCAATATTTCTATAAAAATAGGTGGCTTGCGACCTGATGCAGATTTTAAACATACCGATTGACTTTTTATCCAAAACTTGGTTCATTGAACTGTAGCTGAGCCAAATACCTGTTCCTTTCTAAATAACCGACAAATCAGATTAATACAACTTTTACGCAAATATAGAACTAATCTAACAAATGTGAGTCATGGTTCCCGGCTGCCGCATGATACGGGATTTGGCACCAGAATAATATTCGCAATACGCTTCATCGATTCCGCATTCTATCGCTATTTTCATTTCTTTCTGTCGGGATGGTTCATTTGGATCGACCCATTTTCTTATTGGATTAATCAAAGCGAAAGGAGGATATTCATCATGAAAAAAACATTTCTTAAGGTTTGCATCATTTCTGCCTTTATTTTTGCCGTTATGGGCAGTGCATATGCAGCCGAAACCCTGTCATTGCTTACCTGGAAAGGCTATGCGCCCAAAAATCTGGTCGAAAAGTTTGAAAAGGAAACCGGCATAACCGTTAAGGTGACCTATTCAAACAACGAGGAAATGATTGCCAAACTGCGGGCGACACGCGGTGCCGGTTTTGACCTGGCCCAGCCCAGCCAGGACCGAATTTCCGCCGTACAGGAGAAGTACAATATTTACCAGCCCATCGATCTGACTAAAATAAACGCCGAGCAAATTATTCCTTCGATGCTGAAGGCGGTAGAGTTAAACACCATGGTCAATGTCAAACCTCATGCAGTGCCGTTTTGTTGGGGAACATCCGGTTTAATCGTTAACCGCAAATATGCGGCTGATGTCACGGACTACTCGGATTTACTCAGCGAAAAGTACAAAGGCCGCGTCAGCTATCGCCTGAAACGGCCAACCCTGATAGCGATGGCTTTTGCCATGGGCGATGATCCATTCGCAAAATACAGCGATGTCAATGCCTACCAGGCGTTGATGGACAAAGTCGGTCAGACCCTGATTGGTGCCAAACCGGTGGTCAAAAATTATTGGACCAATGGGGATGCCTTGTTGCAATCCATGCGATCAGAAGAGGTCTATCTGGCGATGGCATGGGACGGTGCCTGCTGGAAATTGCACGTCGAGAATGCGGATATTGACTTTTTGGCCCCGGAGAGCGGAGCGCTGGGATGGATCGATACCTTTGCCATTCCTGCCAAGGCCAAAAATGTGGATGCGGCCTATAAATGGATCAACTTTATGCTGCATCCGGAAAATGCCGCT
>JAFDCJ010000313.1 GCA_019312835.1 Deltaproteobacteria bacterium | reverse complement strand
TCTGAAAATAAAAGGGCTTTACATACTGGATGAACCGGAAACCGCCCTTTCACCCCGAAGTCAGCTAAAGCTGCTGGATTTGCTCACCCAGGCCGGCAATTCCGGTCAGGCCCAGTTCATCATCGCCACCCATTCTCCTATTTTGCTGGCCTGCCCCGGGGCACGCATACTGAATTTTGATCAAGCACCGGTCCGGACGATTGATTACGAGGATACGAATCACTACCAGATTTATAAAGAATTTATGGCGAATCCAAAAAAATATTTAGCATCATCTTAGAGAGACCGTAATTGACAGTTTTATAAACAAACGACCCTTTACACTGAAATCATCTTTCTTTATACTGCCTACCGCAGCACCGGGATTGCCCGCCCTCCGTTGGTTTACCTGCCTTTTGAGGGCAGGTAAATCCCCGGATGGTGAGCCTGATTATTCCGTCTCATGTCGCAATAAAAATTTCACTCGAACTACAACCGGAGTAACCCATGCAAATCCTGAGAAGGCTTTTTCTTCTTTTAACCCCTTACTGGAAGACGTTGATCTTGAGCGCTCTTTTGCTGGTGGGGCGCGCCGGATTGGAACTGGTGCCGCCGTTATTTCAAAAAGAAATCATCGACGAGGTCATCGCGGACTTGGATTTAGAATACCTGGGGATTCTGATCGCGGCCCTGGTGGGGGCCTATGCCTTGAGCCAGCTGGTGCAGATCGGAGACAATTACGTGCGCCATGCCCTGGGGGAGAGATTTATTTTCGACTTGCGGGTCCGGCTGTATGCCTATCTGCAGAAAATGTCCCTGGCCTTTTTCGAGCGCACGTCCACCGGTGAGTTGATGTCGCGGGTGACCAACGATCTCAGCTCCCTGGAGCATTTTGTTACCCACGGCTCCGCCTTGACGGCGGTCGATCTGATCCGCCTGATCGGCGGATCCATTATTCTGTTTGTACTGGATTGGCGCCTGGCCGCCCTGGTTCTGATACCGGTTCCGATCCTGGCTGTCGCCCTGCGCCATTACAACACCAAAATCCGTCCCGTCTATCGCAGCGTCCGTGCCCGGCTCGGTGACATCAACGCCAAGCTCCAGGACAATCTATCCGGAATCCGGGTGATTCAGGCCTTTGCCCGGGAGGAGATGGAGCGCCAACGCTTTACGACCGAAAGTGAGCGCTATTACCGGGCGCGGGTCGAAGGCATCCGGTACTGGTCGGTCTTTTTCCCGGCCATTCGTTTCCTGGGCGCCATGGGATCGGTGATCGTGCTCGGCGTCGGTGCGATAATGGTGATAAAAGGAGAATTGTCGCTGGGAACCCTGGTGGCCTTTCTATCTTACACCACTTCGTTTTACGAACCCATCAACCGTCTGACCGAGGTGGACAACATTTTCCAGGAAGCCATCGCCGCCGGCGAAAGGTTTTTCGAGATCCTCGATGAGACCACCGAGGTCAGCGATGCTCCCGATGCCGTTGCGCTATCGACCATTGAAGGCAATCTGGTTTTCGACGGCGTGGCCTTCCGATATGGCACCGGCGACAAGGTATTGCATGACATCGCCTTTGAAATGGCTCCCGGAGAAATGGTAGCGCTGGTGGGGCCCAGCGGTGCCGGCAAGACCAGCATTGCCAATCTCATTTGCCGTTTTTACGATCCCAATAAGGGCAAAATTACCATCGACGGTCATGATTTGCGCCGAATCAAGCTGTCTGCACTCCGACAGCAGGTCGCCGTGGTGCTCCAGGATTCCTTTTTGTTTAACAACAATGTGGCTGAAAACCTTCTTTACGGCAAACCGGATGCCACTCGAGAAGAGCTTACCCAGGCCGCCAAAGCCGCCAATGCCCACGAATTTATCATGCAGCTGCCCCAGGGCTATGACACCGAGATCGGTGAACGGGGGGTCAAGCTCAGCGGGGGGCAAAAGCAACGTCTGGCCCTGGCCCGGGCCATTTTGGCCGACCCGCGCATTTTAATTTTGGATGAAGCCACCTCGTCGGTGGATGCCGAAGCCGAATTTCTGATTCAACAGGCCCTGGAACGGGTGCTCGAAGGCCGTACATCCCTGGTCATCGCCCACCGTCTGAGCACGGTTCGCAACGCCGATAAAATCATTGTCCTCGACCAGGGCCTTATCGTTGAGACCGGCCGGCATGATGAACTGATGCAGCATGGCGGGCTTTATAGTCAGTTGTACAGACGTCAAATGGCAATAGCCATTTAGAAGTGGTTTTAGAACCCCACCTCATGTCCGATATCTGCGTTGCAGTCCGATTCAAAATGCTCACGCACGTTTTAGCTCATAGCTCATGGCTCATAGCTGATAGTCTGAAAGATTGAAATCGAAACCTCACTTCGCAGTCGGTGTCGCAACGCAGAGAAACGCCTGATTTCTGTGCGTCATGCCGGACTCGATCCGGCATCCAGAAACATATTTCTTGTCGGGTCTTTGTTGACAGGTGACTGCATATCGGATAATTTAGAGCTTAAGCTTGCAACTCCGATAGTTAAGTCTTAAATTTGAATATACTCCACCGCGGAACTCCCTGCACATTGTCACACTGACATCAGAACGCTTCCGACTGTGAACGCTAAATTAAAACTTTAAACTACCACACTATTAATCTCACATTGTCTTTGTTAGCAGATTTAAAAATCTTTAAACGCTTTTGAAGTGGTTTTAGAACCCCAGATCATGTTCGAGATCCCCGCAAAGGGGATGACCTGTCGAATCTTAATAAGTTAATGTAGGCCTCAAGGCGCTAACCGATTCAAAAGCGTCGTCCCGCCTGCGGCGGGATGAGCAGTACATTTTGAATCGGTTAGCAACGCAGATATCGGACATTAGTCCGCCAGAGGTTTACCCGCCTCTGGCGGGCGGATAAAATGGGGCTTGCCCGCCTCCGGCGGGTTATTAAACCACTTCAGGGCGTGGAAGGAGGGTTACGATGGCTGTTAAAGTTTTAATTAAACGCACATGTCCGAAAGACAAGGAAAGGGAACTTTTTCACATCATCAAGGAAATAAGGCGTATGGTTCCCCTGCAACCCGGTTACATTTCAAGTGAATATTTAAAATCCATCGGCGAAAAAAGTGAAATCGCCGCCATCAGCTCCTGGTACACCCTGGAAGACTGGCAGGCCTGGTTTGAAAGTGACGAAAGAAAGGAAATTCAATCCAAAATTGATGCGATCCCCGGCGTTGAAACAGAATACTCTATTTTTCGGTATATTAAAACGCGCTGATTCATTCCGGATATAGCAAAAAAATCAGCAGGAGGTGGCTTCGATGACCTGGACTCTAAATCCTTCAAATGGAAATAAGGAGCATCGGAAATGATCAGGATTCACATTAGACGCAAGGTAACAGAAGATAAGGCCGAAGATCTGAAGGTGCTAATCAATCAGTTAAGGGGGGTGACCATGGGAACACCGGGATATATCGCCGGGGAGACCCTGAAGCGGGTCGATCAGCCCGGCGAAAGCCTGGTGGTCACCAAATGGCAGTCAGAATTTTACTGGAACCAGTGGCTGCAGAGCGAAGAACGTGCTGAAATTCAAAGCAAAATTGATCGACTGCTGGGATCGGAGACAATGTACGAGGTCTATGAATACGATTAGAAGCGGTCTCCAAATTCCATGCTCGTCTCAATTGCTTTGTTGTTTCGCCAATTGGGGTGACAGTTGCAACTTCATTTGACAATCGGATAGCATCATAACCCAAGCGAAATTGAACTACAGTCCCATTTTTTGAATATACATGCTTTTATCTAATTTGAAAAAAAATGCTTGATAGAATTTCTGATCATATATTTGTCTTATTTTTACTACCCCGCCCAGGTTGTCTAAAACCTTTTGCGTAAAGTTCACTCTAATTTTGCACCTGTCTTTAAAACAGCTGACGTTACAGGTAGCCTCTATAACAGAGTTCTTCTTCCATCTTGCATCGGGAGCCCCGAAAAAAAAGGAAAGCACGGATTCACTCATTTTCTCAATATCAATCTCTTTCGTGGCGGTCAAAAGGCCAATCCCGGGTGCTGCCGTCTTGATAATAAAACCATCATCCTGCAAAACGTTAAACACGGCTTTCATGACCAGTTCTGGTTCTGCTATTTCATAAGTTCTAGTTTGAATTTGGCGGATTTGAAGCTGGGTCTTTTCCTGAATTTGGCGGTCTTGAAGCCCGGTGTTGTCCAATTTTGGCGAGGGAGAAGACGCGCAGTTTGTTATAAAGAAACTTATCAGAATGGAGATAATAAAAAGTTTCATTTTCTCAACTTATTTTAAAATTTACTTGAATGGTATGAAAAAGATTCAATCACATGGTCTTGGTCAAATTTTATGACCACCGTTAGCGTTTTTTGGGTGGTGCTCGATGCACCTGATTCATAACCGCCTGTTATGAGTCCCAGCAGCAAGGTGTTGCCACTGGTTCCGCCAGCGCCGGTAACACCGCCGATGTTGCTTTTTGAATATGATGCTTCCGATGCAATTTTGTCATAAATCCAAGTTTCTTTCCCATTTGTATCAAGAGTTACGATGTTCGGTGAGCCCAAAGCTTTTGCCACATCCGTTTGAGACATTCCAACCCGGATTTCCTTTTGCACAATTCCGAGAGTCATTTCACGTTCTTTTGCAGATGCAAGTTTTTCCTGGTGAGCGGCCGGGCTACAACCGATAGTAATTAGGATTGAAATGAATGCTATCATTGCTGTTTTCATATTTTGCTCCATGGTTTCCAGTTGCCAGTCATTGCAATAGGCGCATGTCCCAATTAAAATTGATCAGACCTGACTGGAAATTATAGTGTCCGTAGATATATCCCAAAAGCGACACCAGTTATCGTCACTGCCACGACTACCACGCCTATAATTAAATCCCCTACCATCGCCGCCGGTACAGTCAGGTAATAAAGATTTGTGCTGGTATCCTCATAAACACCAGCGATGCTGCTCGGCGCTATCCGTTGCCGATCGATTTGGGCGAACCAGTATATTTCTGAAGTATGACTTGATACGTGACTAACCTCGTATATTTTTCCCGTTATTTTTTTGTTTTCGTTATGGGAATCGATAAATTCGTAAAGCTGGTCCTGTGAGTAAATGGTCAATTTTTCGATCGGAAGGATCGATTTTGAAGATGCATTTTCAGGGGTAATTTTATCACAACCATTTTCAACTTTTTCGATAGGATACCAGTAGCAGCGTGACGGACATTCCCCGGGGTGAAACCCATGCCGCACATCCTGATTGGCTTCTGCGTTTATCATAGCCAGCGGAATTGTTATGGTTTTCAATTTTGGTTTTTCAATTCCATCTGGGTTGTCTAACTCGACACACAGCGAAACGTCGCCATTTTCTTGCATGATCACCGATTCAATCTTTGTAATATTCCGGTATTCATACTGCGGTGCTGCCTTCTCATTTGCAAGCTGTATCGCTTTGGGCGTGAGCGTACAGCCAGTCAAATATAGCAGCGAAGTCAAAAGTAGAAAGCTTGGTATGAAAAAAGCAAAAACACGGGTTTTTATTTGCCATCTTTTTTTCATCTCAATCTCCTTTTTCAAGCATTTAGTGCCGATTAAAAGCAACTGTGATGCCAATAATGACGATATCCATTGCACTTAGGCTTGAAAGCCTGATGAAGCGTCAATGTGAGATTGGGTGTGTAAAAATTAAATGGTTAAAATTTCAAAAGGATATGGTTCCGGTTGGAAATCCGGCGCAAGCCCATAGATTTTTTTATCCTGTTTTAATTGCAGCATCAGTTGGGAAAGGAGTTGGTCAGCGGGCAGCAACAAGGGTTGACATAAATATGCTGGTAGTAATTTAAATTTATGATTTCAATTAATTGGGGAACAATTGAACGGTTGACAGCGCAAAAAAAGTGGCACCGTTATGATAAGAATTTTTCAGCCAGGGCGAACAGGACCATGCCGGCGATGACGGTGCCGCCCAGCGATTTGGTGGCGATGGCGAATACAAAGGTCGGGATGGCAACGATAAGCTCGGGGCGCGCCGGGTCAAGGGCCCGGGTGGTGCTGTCCGTGATCAGGGCCGGCAAAAGGATGGCACTCAAGATGGCCGCCGGGATAAAATCCAGCCACTCCACCAGCCAGGACGGCAGGCTGCGTTTGGTCAAATACACCAGCGGCAGCCAGCGCGGTAAAAAGGTCACCAGCCCCATACCCAAAATCACGGCCAGATATTCGGTTGAAACCATCCTAACCCTCCTTTCCCCAAGCGGTAGCCTTTTTTAAAACCACACCGATAGCCGCTGCCACCATGGAGGCAATCACGATATAGGAATTGCCGGGGATCAACAATGACAAAAAAACCGCGCAGATGCCGGCGATGACGGCGGTAATGACATAAATAACACCCCTGATTTGAAACACCAGCAGGCAGATGAACATCGCAATCAGCGCATAGTCAATGCCAAAGGCATGGGCCGGAATGAACTGACCGCCGATACCCCCGAGCACCGTTGTGATGATCCAGGTAAGATTGGCCGTCTGGTTGGTCACCAGGGCCGAATTTAGATCCCACTGCGAATCCCTGAATTTGACGAGATTGACGGCAAAGCTTTCATCGGTTACGCCATAGGCAAATAAGGAAAGCTTTTTGCGGTCGGCATTTCTCAAAAATACCGCCAGGGCCGAGCTCATCAGAAAATGACGCAGATTCACGATGAAGGTTGTTGCCACAATCGACAGGAAGGATGCCCCGGCCGCCAGCATGGACACAGCGATAAACTGGGAGCTGCCGGCAAATACGCATAGCGACATCAGTCCAATTTGAAGCGGTGAAAGTCCCGCCTTCTGGGCCAGCACGCCAAAGGCCAGGCCGATGGGCACATACCCCAGGCAGATCGGCCATGCGGCGGCCACACCCCCCTTTAGAGGTCGTTGTTTACCAGTTGGACTATTTGGCATTCTGGACCGCCACGGGATTTTTGAAACTGCACGGCATCACGGCGACGCACTTGCCGCACACGCGAGTTGATTCAGGAAGGTCCGCAAAATACGCCAGCGTCCGCTGATTCTCGGTTAGCCGATCCCCGCAACGCCTTCTTTCAAATCCGTCTTCGCTGAGGGCCTCGACCGGACAGGCCTTGATGCACTGACCGCAAGCCTTGCCGGCTTTCAGCAGACAGGCCTCCCGGGTTTCAATCAGCGGATGATCCCCCAGCTCGGCTTCGGTCACCAGGCTTCCCGGACGCCCGGTGCTGCCCCTGGGGGTAATCAGCATGTGGTGGATACCGAAACGGCCGAGGCTGGCCAGGTGGGCCAAATGCTTGTGGGACCAGCGCGCCATCAATCTGACTTCATCGCAATTGTGGGTTGCCGGCGTCTGGCCCGATTTAAATCCTCTCTCAGCCAACAGATTGCCCAGCGCCCGGGTCAGCCGACCGATCAAATCGTTGGTCTGAACATAGGCCCGGCCCCAATTTGGACAGGGTCGGTCGCCTTGGCGATTCTCCTTTACCAGATTTTTTTTAAACGGGATGAAAAATAAGATGACCGGTCGGCCAGTGGCCAAAAGATCTTGCGGGAGCACATGGTCATCGGCTGCAATCTGCGGCAATTGATCGAAGCGTGAATCAACAGGAGCGGCTGCCAGCAAGGGCGTCTGCCACCAACCGTCAGCGCCGAGACGCTCCGGTTCCCGGGCTACAAATGTTTGAGAAAACTTTCTCAATTCATCAACTGTGATGGTATTTGTCATAGACCTAGTGGTTTCCTTTTAAACCGGGCTTGATGCGTGGCGGCGCGGATGAAAATGCGCGCCATATATCAGCGCATAGCTGGTCGTCAACGGATTGAAATCCGGTGTATCGGCTTGATTACAATTTCCGGCAAGTTAAATCAAGGTATGAGTTCAGGGCAGCAAGCACCCCGCGTATAGTAATCCGTTTTTTTCGGTTGCCGTAAAATTTTATGAAGCGTTTTTGCGTCGTCGGGTCGGTGCGGCAACACGCCGGATAGTATAACAAATTGAAATTCTTGTTACTATTGGATAGACGCGCGCGTCTTTGAGCTTTTGATAACCTTGACTTGGAATACCAAATTATATATATCCAAATTTATCCTATCTGCGATCCATTTCCGGTCATCAATTATTCATAATTTCATAGGAGCCCACACATGAAATGCCCGAATTGCGGTCTGGATAATCGTGGCGGGGCAAACTTTTGTATTGAGTGCGGCAGCAAACTGGAAATCCCCTGTGTCCAGTGCCATCATCTTAATCTACCCGCAAGCAAATTTTGCGAAAAATGCGGATTTAAGCTGGTCGAACCTTTTGGAAAAGCCACCCGGGAACTTTCTTATGATGAAAAGTTAAAAAACATCCAAAAATACCTGCCTGAAGGCCTGCGGGAAAAAATCCTTTCACAAAAAGACCGTATTGAAGGGGAACGCAAACAGGTCACGGTGCTGTTCGCCGATATGGAGGGTTACACGGGATTTCTGGAAAACCTTGGCATCGAAGAAACCTACAACATCATGGACAAAGTCTATGAAATCCTGATCCACAAGGTCCATGACTACGAAGGGGTGGTCAATGAAATGACCGGCGACGGCATCATGGCTCTTTTTGGTGCACCGGTTGCCCTGGAAGATGCCCCCCAAAAAGCCGTTCGTACCGCCTTTGCCATCCATAAAGAAATCGCCAAGTTCAGCGACAGGTTGAAACAACAGCAGGGCCAGTCCATGCCCATAAAAATGCGCATCGGCATTCACACCGGCCCGGTGGTGGTTGGAACCCTCGGCAATGATCTGCGCCTGGAATTCAAGGCGGTGGGCGATACGGTTAATTTAGCCTCGCGGATGGAGGGCCTGGCCGAGCCGGGAACGACCTGCGTGTCTGAAGAGACATTCCGGCTTACCGAAGGGTTTTTCCGGTACGAGGCCCTGGGTGAGAAAAAAATTAAAGGCAAAGAAGAACCGATCAAGGTTTATCAGTTCATTGCTCCCAGCGCCAGGAAAACACGCTTTGACGTCAGTGCCGAGCGCGGTCTTACGCCTTTTATCGGCCGGGACCGGGAACTCGAACTTTTGATCGATGGATTTGAACGATCAAAGAACGGAAAGGGACGCGCGCTCTCCATTGTAGCTGAAGCCGGTGGCGGCAAATCCAGGCTGTTGTATGAATTCAGAAAAAGGGTCAGCAATGAGAACATTACCTTTCTGGAAGGCAAATGCCTTTCTTACAGCAAGGGCATTGCCTACCATCCGATCATCGACATTTTAAAATCCGTCATCAATGTGAAATCAGCCGATGGCGAGACCGAAATAAAAGAAAAAACCTCCCGGACCTTGAGGGCCTTGGGGGTCGATGAAATTTCAACCATGCCCTATCTGCTTGAGCTTCTATCCGTCGAGGACAGCGGCATAGACGCCATTCCGATGAGCTCCGAAGCCAGACAAGACCGTATCCTTGATGCATTGAGAATGGTCGTCCTTAAGATCGCCGAAATCCGCCCTTTGATCGTGGCCATTGAAGATTTGCACTGGATTGATAGAAGCTCGGAGGCGGTTCTCAGGTACTTTCTGGAAAAAATTTCCAAAACCAGAATTTTTTTAATATTCAATTATCGCCCGCAATACGCCTGTGCCTGGAAGGACGATGCCGATCATAGCGAAATCACGTTAAACCGGCTGTCGAATCGCGAAAGCCTGAGGATGATTCATCATATTTTGGGCACCTCCGCGCTGGAAGGAAACCTTGAAAATCTGAGTTTGGAAAAGACCGAAGGAATTCCGTTCTTCATCGAGGAATTTGTCAAATCCCTCAAGGACCTTAAACTGGCGATTAAAAAAGAGGACACTTACTGCCTGGTAAAAGACTTTCAGGATATGACGATTCCGTCAACGCTCCAGGATGTCATCATGGCCCGGGTGGATGCCTTGCCGAAAACTGCCAAAGACATTTTACAGACAGGCGCGGTGATCGAAAGGGAATTCAGCTACGGATTGGTAAAGCGGGTGACGGGTCTTTCGGAAAAGGAGCTATTATCCAACCTGTCCTTTCTAAAAAGTGCTGAGCTGATTTACGAGCGCGGGGTTTTCCCCAAATCCAGCTATGTATTCAAACATGCCTTAACTCGCAAGGTAGTTTACGATTCCATTTTAACGCGCAAGAAGAAAAAGCTTCACGAAACCATCGGCAAGGTCATTGAAAAATTGTCCGAAGACAGTATCGAACGGCAATATGGCGTGCTGGCCGAGCATTTTATCTCAAGCGGTAACTATGAAAAAGGTGCCAAATTTTCCAGGCTGGCCGAGCGGGCGGCGGAAAAAGCCGGCTCGCTGGCCGATGCCCTGACCTATGCCCAGAAAAGAATCGACTGCCTGGAAAACTTGCCTAAAAGCGACGATGTTCAGAAGGAGCTCATCGATGCCCGGACGATATTAGGACTGTATTCAATTCAGAGCGGGTTTCATGCCGCCGCCAACCAGGCGGTGGCACCGGTACTGAAGCTGGCCGAATCTCTGGATTATAAGCGCCGGCTTTCACAAATATACACCATCATCGGCACCTATAATTATATGGTCGAAGAAAATTTCCCCGAGGCGCTCAAAAATCTGGAAGCGGCCTTAAATATCTCGGTGGAGTTGGACGATATGGTATCCACCCTTTTCTCCAATTTCTGGTCGGCTATCGTTCGATCGGTGAACTGTGAATTTGAAAAAGCCGATACCCATCTCACCAAGGCCCTGGAAATTAATCTGGCCGCCAATAGCCTGTGGGGGGTATCCATTATCAAAAGCAACCTGAGCTATTTTATCTATTTTTTCCAGGGCCGCATGGTTCAAAGTTATCAAATCAGCAGGGAGGCCCTTGAGGGCGCCAATGAAAGCGGTGATATTTTCTCGAAAGCAATGGCTACCGTCTGCCATGGCATCGCCTGTTATGGCTGCGGGTCTTTTGACAAGGCCATTTTGCATTTAACCGAAGGCTGCCAATTTTGTGATAAAATCAAGCTGGTGGTATTTCACGGACTGGCCCATTTTTTTATGGGAGAGGCCTATTTTGAAACCGGAAATTTTAAAATGGCAGAAGTAAATTACCGCGAGGCCATTGATATCTTCGAGCACAATCGCATTATCCCATCCTGGAAAAATATTTCCAAATCCGCCATCGAAAAAATGAAGGTTATCAACAAGGACTCCGTCGTTAACCTGTCGGCAACCGTTGGTTACGCGGAAGTTAACAAAGCCAGGATATGGGACGGCTGGATCCGCAGAAATATCGGAGAAATTCTTATAAATTCAGATGATCAACGCCTGGATGAAGCCGAAGCGTGGATCGAAAAGGCCATCGAGGCCGACAGCACCAATGGCACGTTGTTGAATCTTGGCAGAAATTATGCCCTTTATGCCGAATTGTGCAAGCGTAAGGGCGAGCGGGACAAAGCCCAGGCCGCTTATAAAAACGCCATCAAGGTATTCAAAGACTGCGGGTCCGATGGATTTTTAAAGCGCGCGGAAGAAAGCCTGGCATCAATTGTCTGAAAAAAGAACCTTGTGCTTGGTAAGATTAATCGGCAACGCAAACCAGGTGGCCGCTTTGGACTTCCACAATCGCCTGGCAATCGATTTATAGGAATGAAATTCGCGGTGAAACCATTGATTGCCTTTTTCCAATTCTTCGGCCGTCATATGCCGGGGATGAAAAACCGCGTGGTTGCCATTGTATTTGGACCAATCCGTGTGGATGATTCTATTTTCTTTCGCCAGCTTTTTGAAAATCGGCAAGTTCGGATAGGGCACCAATATTTTCGGACCGAGATTATCGATGCCCAGTTCAATGGCCTTTTCCAGGGTTATCTCAAAAATATCCTTGCGGTCGTCGTCAAAACCAAACATCATGCCGGCGTATACTGAAATCCCGTGATCATGCAACAGCTTGATGCCCTCCTTATATTTTTCAACGATGTTGTGTTTCTTGTTGCTGTTTTTCAAACTCAGGGCATTAAAAGATTCGAGGCCGAAAAACAGTCCGACACAGCCGCTTTTAGCCGCCGCCCTCACCAGTTCTTTATCTTCAGTGATGGTAAACGTTAGCTGGGCCACCCATTTCTTTTTCAGGGGCGTCATTTCCTCAAACAATCTGCGGGCCCAAACCGGGTTGCCGACCAGATTATCGTCCCAGAAAAGCAGCAGGCGGCGGTGAAAAGGACCGCCTTCAACCTGCTCGATTTCCGCAACCACTTTTTTCAGCGGTGGGGTTAAAAACTTGGGATAGATCGTATGGGTGGTGCAGTAGGTGCAGCTGTAGGGACACCCGCGGGTAGCCTGAAACGTATTTAAAATACTGTAGCCTTTGGGGTTGAGCAAATCCCTGCGGGCGAAAGGGATCGTCGCCATATCAACATCCCGGTGATCGGTGTAAAACTTTTTCAGTCGACCGTTTTTAAAGTCTTCCAGCACAAGGGGCCAGGTATGATCACCCTGGCCGATCACCACCGCATCAAAGTGCGAGGCAGTTTCTACGGGCATCAGGGTCGCATGGGGACCTCCGCAAACGACGGTTTTTCCCCTTTGGCGAAACGCATGGGCCAGTGTATAAGCCCGGTGGGCCAGCGGCAGGACAAACGTGGTCGCAACCAGATCTGCATCGGTATCATAGTCAATCGTCTCGAAGGCCTCGTCAACGATGGACACTTCAATATCCGGGGGCGTGTAAGCCGCCAGCAAGGGAAGGGTCAAAGGCGCCGCATTCATCAACTTCTGGTTATCGGTTCGTTTGTTGAGATAAACCAGTAGAACTTTCATGGGTGGCTTAATCGGGCAGGTTAAAGGTTGACGCTCTACTAATGTATAATATGGCTGCGGCTGTCAAGCAAAATATCGGATCCTGGCAACTGCTTTCCTCAAAAAAAATTCCGGTTTTTGACTTAAGTCAAAGAAATTTACTTATTCTATGCTACAATGTGGTATATAATCTATGTTTCTTTCGCTCAGGGGAAGTCAAATCGGTTCCGATCGAGCATGTTGATGCCTTGGATCTGAGAAATAATTACACTGCAACGTATCGGCTGATCTCTTCTTCAATCCTCTCCTGTACAATGTCTTCTGCCCGTCTTTTTGGCGTTAAATAAAATCAACACCGATCTTGAAGCAAGACCATGGTTTTGCCGTCATTTTTTTCCCAATGTATCGATTTATATAAAGAAAGGGGGTTTAAATGTCTGGAATTAATGCCATCTTGGGTATTGATTTTGTACTGGGAATTGCAAGTTTTCTGGCTTTGATCGTCTGGTTGCTATTTAAAATGTTGCGAAACAGACCTGAATGATACCCGCACCAACGCCGCCGGCTTTCTGACGTCAGCATCATGCCAGCCCAACCTGCTCAAGGTGGGTGACAGTTTGCGGAAAATGAGGTTTTAAGTTAGGATAGGACCATGGCGCTGATTTCTGAAGTAGCGGAAAAAATTTATGAGATAAAACCTGAAGGCAGGGAGCACGAAATTTTTCCCCTGTGCACGGTTTATCTCGTGGTCGATGACCGGATCGCCCTGGTCGAGGTCGGCAGCTCCGTTCAGATCCCCGACATTTTGCAGGCAGTGGCGAAGCTGGGCTATGATATACAAGACCTTTCCTATATCATCCCCACCCACGTGCACTCGGACCATGCCGGCGGGACCGGACATCTGGCGCGGCAGCTGCCCCGTGTTAAAGTGATAGCCCACCCCAAGGCTGCCCGGCTTCTGGCAGACCAATCCATCATCGACCGGATGCTGCAAAGCCGTAAGCTCGTTTTCGGGGATGACGCGGATAAGCGCTTTGGTGGGATGCTGGCCATCGACGAAGATAAATTTGTACCAGTTGATGAAGGGGCCGCCATTGACCTCGGACAACGAAAGTTAACCGCCATCCATACGCCCGGCCATGATCCCAACCATCTGTGCTTTATGGACTCTAAAACCCGGGGAATCTTTTGCGGCGATGCCCTGGGAGGATTTTTTTCAGAGAGCAACAGCCGAGCACTTGCCTGTGTTCCCGGATCGGATCCTCAATTAATCCTGGAAAGCATGCGCAAATTGCTGCAATTCAATCCGGACCTTTTGTTCTTTTCCCACGGCGGAGCCCGCGCCGATGCTTCCAGAATTATTCAAGTTGCGTTAAATGATGAACGCCGGGGGGCCGACATCGCCTTAAAAGCGCTTCAGAAAGGAGCAAATAACGAAGCGGTTTCTCGCCGGCTGGCGGAAATTTTGGCCCGGGAATCGATCTTCAGCGCCGAAGAATTATTGGTCTTTCCATATTTCACTTCCCTGTCGGCTGAAGGCTACCGACAGTACTTTAATAAGAAGCATATGATTTCATGAAAGTTAAGCGCTTGCCCATAACCGTCATGGCTGTTGTAGGCGCGGTCGTCCTTATGAACCCGCCATCGGAAGAATGAGCTAACAGGCTCATTCTTCCATTACATAGGTGATCGCCGATATCAGGGCGCCCTGGGGATCTTGTATGACACAAAACCGGCCGACATTGGGAATATCAGTCGGCGGCACATGGATTTTGCCCCCCAGTTCCTCGGCCTTTTGGGCAGTGGCGTCGACATCATCGACGGTGACGTAGACCCCCCAGTGGGGCGGTGCACCTTGAGCCTCCGGCAGCATCGGCATAATTCCGCCCACCCCCGCGTTGCCTATTTTCGTAATCGTGTACGACAGGTTCTCCATGGGCATGTCTTCGGTTTCCCATCCGAAAAGCCGGGTGTAGAACTTCTTGGCACCTTCCACATCCGTGGTCATCAGCTCAAACCAGCTGAATGCGCCGTGCTGCTTGTAGGGATCTTGCATCGTAACCTCCTATTAGTTTAAATGTGATGGCCTTTGCTGTTGGTCTCACATTGGAAGTGCCCGATGGTTTTTTGCATGAATTCAGCTATTTCCGTTACTGACTCCAACTCCACCTTGGGATGTCCTCCGGCCAGGCCGGCATATATGGAAAATTCAAAGCAATCTATATCGGGCCTTACCGCGCAGGGGCAACGCCACATTATCAAACACCGATAACGAATCGAACAAGGCGTTGTGTTGAAACATATAGCTGATCTGACCAAGGTATGCATGCCATTCCTTTCTGCGCATGCCTGCCAATGGCTGTCCACGGAAGAAAACATCACCTTCGTCCGGTTTCAAAAGCCCGGTGAGCTGTTTGAGCAAAACGCTTTTGCCGGAACCGCTTTTTCCGATGATGGTGGCGACTTCACCTTCGTAGATCTTCAGATTGACCCGATCCAGGATCGTTCGGTCACCAAACCTCTTGGTCACATTCTTGAATTCGATTAACGGCTCGGTCATCGATCTCACCTCTTCGTCGCGCAGCTGAATAAGGGTTCCAGGATGCCTTCGCAAAACGGAAATCGTAGTCATATGACCGGCGAAAAACGTTTCAGGAACTGAACGCTTTCGGCGCAGTCACCATACAGGCATCAAGAATTGTGCAGGGCCGTTAACCAAAGGATTGGCTGATTGTTATGTCATACCAGCCTATTACAAGATTAAGCACGAAATTGGATCAATCAATAGAAGATAGCCGGGCAAACTCATAATT
>JAFDCJ010000312.1 GCA_019312835.1 Deltaproteobacteria bacterium | reverse complement strand
GTCTGCAACTGCGGCGTCAACATTGCCTGAACCGTAGACGTCGAGGCCGTGCGCAGCTATGCCGAATCCCTGCCCGGAGTGGTGTTCGCGACGCAGAACCTGTTCACCTGCTCCCAGGATTCCCAGGAGCAGATGAAGGAGATCATCAAGGAAAACCAGCTCAATCGCGTGGTGGTGGCGGCCTGCACGCCCAAGACCCACGAGGGCATCTTCATGGATACCCTCACCGCTTGCGGCCTGAACAAATATCTCTTCGAAATGGCCAATATCCGCAATCAGGACTCCTGGGTGCATGCCGACACAGACGAGGAGGCTACCGCAAAGGCCAAGGATCTCGTGCGTATGTCCGTGGCCCGGGCCGATACCCTGCATCCGCTTGAAGAAAAAAAGATACCGGTTATCCAAAAGGGTCTGATAATCGGCGGTGGTGTGGCCGGCATGAATGCCGCCCTGGGATTGGCCGATCAGGGCTATGACGTTGTCCTGGTGGAAAAAGAAGCCGAACTGGGCGGTCTGGCCAAGCGCCTGACGGCAACCATTGAAGGTGCCAACATCGGCGATTATCTGGGCGAACTTGTTGCCAGGCTAACCAAACATCCGAAAATCGAGGTTTTAACCAATGCCCTGATTGTCGGCTTCTCGGGATTCAAGGGTAATTTCACCACCGAAATTCTGGTGGGGCCGGAAAGGGTCCGGCGCAAAATCGATCACGGGGTGGTGATCCTGGCCACCGGGGCCGACGAATATAAACCCACGGAATACCTGTATGGGGATGACCCCAGGGTCATGACCCAGCTGGATCTGGCCGCCAAGATGGAGAAAGGGGAATTGGAAGATCCCCAGACCGTTGTCATGGTCCAGTGTGTCGGTTCGCGCAACGATGAAAATCCCAACTGTTCCAGGATTTGCTGCCAGACGGCGATCAAAAATGCCCTGCATCTAAAAGAGCTCAACCCCGACATGAATGTTTACGTGCTGTACCGGGACGTCCGCACTTACGGCCTGCTGGAGGACTATTACACCGAAGCCCGCCAGAAAGGGGTTTTCTTCTTCCGGTTTGATGCCGAGGATCCGCCGGCCGCGGAATCGTCGGCCGATGGCATGGAAGTGATCTTTACCGATCATGTTCTCAACCGCAAGCTGCAGGTCTCCGCTGATGTGCTTGTGCTGAGCGCCGGCATGCGGGCGGCGGACACCGAAGAGCTTTCCGGCATTCTCAAGCTGGCCCGCACAGCGGAAGACTATTTCATGGAAGCCCACGTCAAATTACGGCCGGTGGACATGGCCACCGAGGGCATTTTCGTCTGCGGCACGGCTCACAGCCCCAAACTGATTACGGAGACAATTTCTCAGGCTTACGCGGCTTCGGCCAGGGCCATCACCTTCCTGTCCCAGGCCAATTTAACGCTCTCGGCGGTTACCGCCCAGGTAGAAGCCGAGAAATGTGCTTCCTGCTTGATTTGCGTGCGCTCTTGTCCCTACGGTGTACCGCGGATCAATGCCGACGGCGTCAGTGAGATCGATGAAGCGCTTTGTCATGGCTGCGGCATTTGCTGCGCCGAGTGCCCGGCCAAAGCCATCCAGCTCAACTGGTACGAAGACGATCAGATCATATGCAAGGTGGATGCCCTGCTGGAGGGAGTTCTTTAGAAATCGGAATGGGGAATGCGGAAGGCGGAATGTTGAAATAGATAGAATGCCTCAATTTTAGGCATTTTAGGCATTTTCATAACAAGAGAGGAAACTATGAGCAAAGATTTCGAGCCGATTATCATTGCATTTTGCTGCAATTTCTGAGGTTACACCGCCGCGGACCTGGCAGGTTCGATGCGCTTGAATTATCCGACGAACGTAAAAATCGTTCGCGTTCCGTGCACCGGCAAGGTCGATGTCATTCACATCCTGCGGGCCATGGAAAAGGGTGCGGACGGCGCCTGTGTGATCGGGTGCCTGGAAGGCGAATGTCATTTCAACTCCGGCAATCTGATGGCCAAAAGACGGGTCGCGCAGGCCGGTCAGATCCTGGATACCATCGGAGTCGGCGGAGAGCGCGCCAAAATGTTTAACCTTTCGTCCAGCGAAGGCCCCCTCTTTGCCCAGTACGCGACGGAATTTACCGCGCATATCAGAGAGCTTGGGCCCAATCCGCTCAAGCTGACCAAGAATAAAGCGGCCTAGCATTAGTTGATTAGTTGAATCGTTAAATGGTTGATTAGTTTGAAGGAAATTTCTGCTTTTTTAATTATCAAAGACCTAATTGTTTATACACAATTGTCAGCCAATCAGCTTATCAGCCATTCAACTAATTGACCAGTCAACTAATAAACTATTTAACTATACCCAAGAGAGGTCACGTCAAATGATAGTTGCTGACAGAAAACCGGTTGAGGAGATCATCGAGTACCTCAAAAATCATCAGAGCATCCTGATTCTCGGCTGCAACGAGTGTGTTACGGTGTGCGAAGCCGGTGGCAAAAAAGAGGTCCAGGTACTGGCCTCGGCCTTACGGATGCACGCCCAAAAAGAAGGTAAAGATGTCAAAATTGATGAAATTACCCTGGAGAGACAATGTGATCAGGAATATCTTGAGGAGATCCGGGACGTCATCGATCAGTATGATGCGGTGATTTCCCTTGCCTGTGGCGTCGGGGTTCAGTTTACAGCTGAGCAATACCCCTCCACCATGATCTATCCGGGGGTCAATACCTGTTTTATGGGTGCCACCGAAAAACGGGGACTGTGGACGGAGCGTTGCCAGGGTTGCGGGCAATGTATTCTGGCCACCACCGGCAGCATCTGCCCGGTTGCACGCTGTGCCAAACGGCTGTTCAATGGTCCCTGCGGCGGCTCGACGTCGGGTAAATGTGAAATCAACGCCGAGGTCGATTGTGCCTGGCAGTTGATCGTTGATCGTTTGAATGCCCTGGATAGAATGGATGAATACGAAACACTGTGCCCCATTAAAGACTGGTCAACCGACAGGGCCGGGGGCCCCAGAAAAGTTGTCAGGGAGGATGTGCAACAATGAGCGTAAAAACACCCAGTAAACTTGAAAAAATCTTGAGCGAAGGTCATTTTGCCGTTACCTCCGAGTGCGGGCCGCCTCGCGGTAGCAATCCCGATCCCATTGCCGAGAAAGCCGAGTTGATCAAAGATCACGTGGATGCCATCAATATCACCGACAACCAGACCTCCATGACCCGTCTGTGCAGTCTGGCCGCCTGTATCCGCCTGAAGCTAATGGGCCTGGAGCCGGTGCTGCAAATGGTAACCCGGGATCGCAATCGCATCGCCCTGCAAAGCGATATCTTGGGAGCAGCCTCATTTGATATCCACAACATGCTCTGTCTCTCAGGCGATCATCAGAGCTTCGGCGATAATCCCAAAGGCCAGAATGTGCATGACATCGATTCCATGCAGCTGATCCAGATGGTGCGGCTGATGCGGGATGAGGGCAAGTTTTTAGGCGGTGATGATCTGGACCGGCCGATCAAGATGTTCGTGGGGGCGGCCGCCAATCCATTTGCAGATCCTTTTGAAATACGGGTGCCGCGACTGGCCAAGAAAATTGCGGCCGGCGTCGAGTTCATCCAGACCCAGTGCATCTACAACCTGGATAAGTTTGAAGAATGGATGAAAGGCGTCCGCGACAGAGGCCTACATGAAAAATGCTATATCCTGGCCGGATTGACACCCATGAAAAGCGTCGGCATGGCCAAGTACATGCAAAAAAGAGTGCCCGGAATGGATGTGCCCGATGAGGTCATCACACGCCTGCAGGGCGTTGAAAAAGGCAAGCAGGCCGAGGAGGGCATCAAAATCTGTGTTGAGTCCATCGAGCGTCTCAAAGAGTGTGAAGGTGTCCGAGGCTTCCATGTCATGGCCATCGAGTGGGAGGAGAAGGTGCCGGAAATAGTCGAAGCTGCCGGCCTTTATCCCAGACCCAAGGTTGACTAGGACCCCAATTGTATAAAAACACAATTGGGCGTTATTTGTTATTCGTTGGTGGTTTTACAAAACCCTGCCCTGATATTTATCGGGGACAGGGTTTTTCGTTGGACACAATCTATTTGATTGTAATAAATGATGCAATCGTAATATGTGACCTCGTCACACGGATATGCGCCTTGGTTGGTATGAAGATTATTTGTCAACCCGATTTCAACTAATTGGGGAGAGTTTTTTTGCAGATCGCTCCATGAATAATCACCCGCAAAACCCGTGCAAACTCATAGATAAGGGCTCGTAGCAAAAGAACAGCCAAAGGTTATTAATTATGATCGCCTACGTATATGCTTATCCGCTGTGCAACCGGCAATCTGTTGCCAATCTCTGTTCTTTAGCAACGATCCCTAATCGATTCAGACAGTGCGCGGATTCTGCCGGCGATCATACATTCCGCTCGCTGAAAGGGTTTGAATGAATAACTCCCCAACGGATTTATATTGCCAACAATAGATACAATGAAACGACTTGCTTCGCATACATCACTTAGCAGCTACCGGGACGTCTGGCGCGTCAGCATGCCGTTGGTGGTCAGCATGAGCACCACGGTGGTGATGACGTTCACCGATCGGGTGTTTCTGGCCAATTATTCCATCGATGCCATTGCGGCAGCGTTACCGGCCGGCATTATGGCCTTTTTGTTTTTGTCCTTTTTTTCAGATACGGCCGGCTATTGCAATGTCATCATCGCCCAATATTACGGTGCCGGGGCCTTGCAGCGGGTGGGCAATGCGATGTGGCAAAGCATTTATTTTTCTGTGATTGCGTGGGTGTTTATGGTCGCGCTGTCGCTTTGCGGTGGTCCGCTGTTTCAGCTGGTGGGTCATGCGCCTGAAGTGCAACGGCTGGAAGTCACCTATTTCCGCATTCTTTGTTTGGGCTCGGGTGTCTATATAGTCGGGATGAGCCTGTCCAGTTTTTACACCGGCCGCGGGGTTACCCGGCCGGTCATGATCATTCATTTTATCGGCATGCTCCTCAACGTGCCCCTGGATTACGCCTTGATCAACGGATTCTGGATATTTCCGGAGCTCGGCATCGTGGGTGCCGGTCTGGCGACAGTTTTTGCATGGACGGTGATCACGGTATTGATTGCTGTTATCGTTTTTACCCGGACCAATGATCGTGTCTTCAAGGTCTTGAAGAATTATCATTTTAATCACGACCTTTTTCAGCGGCTGCTGCGTTTCGGTATACCCAGCGCCCTTCAATTCAGCCTGGATGTGTTTGCATTTTTATTTTTTGTGTTCATCGTGGGACGGATCGGCAAAGCCGAGCTGGCGGTCACCAACATCGCGATATCGCTGGATTCGGTGTCTTTCAGGCCTTTAACCGGTTTTGCCCTGGGCGCCAGCACCCTGGTCGGCCAGGCCCTGGGCCGCAATCGCCCGGAGCAGGCCGTTGATGCGGCCAAGGCGACGATGGCCATTGTGGCCGGGTACATATCCGTTTTGATCCTGCTTTACCTGTTTGTGCCCCAACCGCTATTGGAGCTTTTCCGCCCAAGGGATATCAGCCCTGAAAGCTTCAGTCACATCAAAGGGATGGGGGTAGTGGTGTTGCGGTTCGTGGCCGCCTATTTATTGCTCGATGGATTGTACATGATCAGCACAGCGGTGCTCAAAGGCGCCGGGGACACCAAATTTATCATGTGGAGTGTCGGACTGCTGTCCTTGTTCGGCATGGTTGTGCCGCTGTATATCGGTATGGAAATTTTCGGCCTGGGCCTCTATTTTGCCTGGTCCTGTCTGGTCGTATTCCTGCTGCTGCTGGCATCGGTAACCTTCGGGCGGTTTCGGTTGGGCAAGTGGAAACGCATGCGCGTCATCGAGCAATAGGGACTCGGGCTGCGCCGGGTTTATCCGCGTCGAAGCGGGAGGCGGGTATTTGTTATCCCCGGCCGCCCCGGGTGCCTGGAAATGAACCGGATTGACAGCGACTTTAAACTTTGAGATTGTCTGGATTAACGATTGTCCCGATACCGGTTAGCCAATTGGCAACACAGATTTTCCAATTCGAATTGGCAAAAGGGCTCACCGGGTAACCCGTATCAATGTGACCACGTCTGCTGAATCTCAGAGGTTTGATATTTAGTGTGAAACGGTATCGTCAAAATCCCGCCAGCTATGTGAGTTCCAGCCTGGTTTCCCGGTTCTTTTTATATGTGACGGTCCTGCTGGGCCTGGTGGCGGCTCCCTTTGATGCGGTAGCGGAATCTGCAGCCGCTGCCAACCGTTATTCCAGTGGCCTGGAAAAAGACCACGCCGGAATCAATGCGTTGTCAGATCCTGGTACAGCCGGCGACGACCCCGTGACCCTGTTAACACCGTCAGAGTATCCCGTTAAAGATGAACACTCCGTCGGTGACGATGGCAATCGGGAAGACAAGCGGGCGACGGTTGAGCCCATTACCCGCGCCCTGCCTGTCTGGGGTGAAAAAGTGCGCGCCATGGGATATGACCTGCCGCTGCCTTTTGGTGCCGGCGTTAATTTGGTGTATATGGAGCAGGGCATCGATGTCCGCAATCTGAAAATCGGGTTTGGAAGCGCGGACACCAAAATTGGAAGGGTGATATTCAGCGATTCCCATGTCAGGGATATGGCCGCCACCGCCCGGCTGGACCTCTGGCTGCTGCCGTTTGTTAATATTTATGGAATCGTTGGCTACATTGACGGCGAAGCCGAACTGGACGTGAAGCTTCCGGGCATCAGCATAGATGTTCCGGGCTTTGGTTCTATTCCGATCCTGGATCCAAACACCCTGAATCTTGACATCGACTATAGCGGTGCCACTTACGGGGGCGGCATCACCCTGGCCGGCGGGTACAAGAATTTTTTCGGCAGCGTGGATGCCAACTACACCTATACGGATATCGATATCGTCAATGGCGATATCAAAACCCTGACGATTTCGCCTCGCGTCGGGATACTGGTTGATCCTTCCGTGGTCGCAGGCAGTTTTGCCCTCTGGATCGGGGCCATGTACATGGACTATGAGCAAAAAGTCACCGACACTGTCAACCTGAGGGAGCTCGATCCGCGGCTGCCTTCGGCCCACCTGGATTTTGCGATTGAAATCAAAAATGAAGAGCCCTGGAATTTTTTGATCGGCGGCCAGTGGGAGATCACCAAGCGATGGCAGATGACGGTCGAAGGCGGTGTCGGCAACCGCCGGCAATTCATTTTCGGGACAACATTTCGATTCTAGCGATTGACTTTTTTTACATAATTCGTTAACCTCCCGATCTTTGATAGTTAACGAGTGGGCACCGGGTGATCATGAAAGGCGCAATCTTAAAACAGCTGCGGTCCAGCAAGGATATCGTATCCGGCGAATATCTCAGCTCGGCCCTTGGTATTTCGAGGGTTTCGGTGTGGAAGCACATTCACAAGCTCCAGGAGCTCGGCTACAATATCCTGTCAACCGCCAATGGCTATCAGCTGCTGGGCTCGCCGGGTATCCCATTTCCCTGGGAATTTGGGGACCGTGAAGATAGCATCCATTATTTTGCGGAGCTGTCCTCGACCATGGATACGGCCAAGGATCTGGCTCGCAAAAACTGTCCGGATTTTACGGTGGTGATTGCCGGGCGCCAGACGGCCGGGCGGGGCAGATTGAACCGGCAGTGGTTGTCGGAGGAGGGCGGTCTTTATTTTACCCTGGTTCTGAGCCCCGATATTCCGCTGTCCGCCAGCTTTCGGATCAATTTCCTGGCATCGCTGACACTGGCCCGGATGCTGCGTGAAACCTATGGGATTGCAGCCGACGTCAAGTGGCCCAACGACATTTTAGTGGCGGATCGCAAACTGTCGGGGATGCTTTCGGAACTGGAAGGCGAAGCAGATCGGGTCTCTTTTATCAATATCGGGATGGGGATTAACGTCAACAATGATCCGGCCGGAGCAGAAACGGCCGCCATATCGCTAAAGAAAATATTGGGTCGCGAAGTTTCGCGTATCGAACTGCTCAGCCGGTTTCTAGATGAATTCGAAGGCCGCCTTCAAAATCTCGGATTGGAAACGGTCATTTCAGAATGGAAACAGTACACCGTCACCTTGCAGCGACCGGTCAGGATCGTTACCCGGCAGGAGGTGACCGAAGGCCTGGCGATCGATGTCGACGATAATGGCGCCCTGGTAGTCGAGCTCGCTGACGGTTCAACCAAAAAAATTATTTATGGAGATTGTTTTCACCAATGAATCCTTCAGGTCAACTGCGGATGATGGTTTTTGCCTCCCTTCTGGCGGCTTTGATGACGGCCGGTGCTTATATGTCAATCCCGGTGGGGCCGGTGCCCATTGTTTTGCAGAACATGTTTGTTTTTCTGGCAGGTCTTTTGCTGGGGAGTCGATGGGGTCCGGCCAGCGTCGGCGTCTACCTCCTGGCAGGTGCCTGCGGCTTGCCGGTTTTCGCCGGCGGGATGGGCGGCATCGGCCGTATCGTTGGACCCACCGGCGGTTACCTGATCGGCTATCTGCCGGCGGTTTTTATTATCGGGTACATTTCCACCAGAGGTGCGTCCCGCTTCAGCTTTGATATTGCTGCCATGATCGGCGGTACCATCATTTTGTACGCCTGCGGCCTGACCTGGCTCAAAACCCTGACCGGGATGCCATGGCCCAAGGCCCTGGCTGTCGGCATGTATCCCTTTCTTATCGGTGATGCATTGAAGATTGTGGCTGCAGCCGCCATAGCCAAAGGTTTGAGACCAGTAATCCAGGTTGCGGGTAGCGCGCAACCCGGATTAGTTAAATAGTTGATCAGGTTAAAGGAAAAGTGACAAGTGACGAGTGACAAGTAAATAGTAACGAGACTCGAATATCCAGCATCGAGAATCGAGTATCCCGCAACGCGAAGTCATGAACATTATCGAAATAGAAAACCTCAGCCATCGTTTCGCGGATGGAACCATCGGTATCCAGGGCATCAACCTTGCCATCCGGCAGGGAAGTCTTGTGGTGATTGCCGGACCGAATGGTTCTGGCAAAACAACGCTGTTAAGGCACCTGAACGGCCTGCTGTTGCCGACGGAAGGAATCGTCCGACTGGCGGATGTGCCCATCGAAAAGGACCTGCTCAAAGCACGTCAGTACGTTGGCATGATGTTTCAGGATGCCGACAGTCAGATCGTCGGGGAAACCGTGTATGAGGATGTCGCTTTCGGGCCGGAAAATCTGCGGCTGGATCGACGGGAGGTCCAAGAAAGGGTGGATCGCGCCCTGCATACAGTTGGCTTGCAGGATCTGGCCGATCAAAGGCCCCATTTGCTTTCGGGGGGCGAAAAGCGCCGCCTGGCCATAGCCGGTGTGCTGGCCATGGAGCCGCACGTAATCGTTTTTGATGAGCCCTTTGCAAGTCTGGATTATCCCGGGGTTAAGCAGGTGTTGCGGCACATCCTTGAACTGAATCGTTCCGGCTATACGATCGTGGTAACCACCCATGACCTGGAGAAGATAATTGCCCACGCCGATCGGTTGATTTTAATGCAGAGCGGAACCATTGTCAGGGATGGAAAGCCGGAAGAGATCGTCGATTACCTTGAAGCCTGCGGTGTCCGTAAACCCTGCTCCTACCGCCTGGGTGTGGAGGCTGATTCATGGCTGAATTGACGTCTTTTGGGTATCTTTCAGGGGACTCGGTGTTGCATCGTCTGGATCCACGCTTCAAACTCCTGTTTATCATCTCGCTTAGCCTGCTTTGCTTGAATCTGAATTTTATCTCCCTCGGCATTTTTACCGTCCTGTTGCTGGGGCTTGTTTTTCTCTCCCGTCTGCCGTTGCATTCAGGGCTGCGGGAACTGCGTTATTTCTTGATTCTGCTGCTGTTGGTTTTTATCGCCAGGGTGCTGTCTACCGGCGGCCCGTCCGTGTTTGACCTGCCTGTTGTGTCGGTATCCCAGCAGGGCCTGCGAGACTGATTGCTGATCTGCTGGCGTCTGGCTTTTATTGTGTTACTGGGCTTTACCCTCATTACAACCACCCGGCCACCGGAGATCAAAGCGGCCGTGCAGTGGTATCTGAAACCGGTCCCTTTCATTCCGGAGAAAAAGGTTGCCATGATGATGGGGCTGATCCTGCGGTTTGTTCCGGTGATTTTCGATCAGGCGGGTGAAACAGCTGAGGCGCAGAAAGCGCGTTGCGTGCAGAATCGAAAAAATCCGATTTACCGTTTGACAAAACTGGGTTTGCCGATAATGCGCCGAACGTTTGAACGCGCCGATGATCTGGTGGCAGCCATCGAGGCCAGGGGTTTTACCGAAAACCGAACCGATCCCGCACTGGTTTCTCACCCGCGCGACTGGATCGCCTTGTTTGCCGTCATCGGCTTGTGCATGGCAGCGATTCTATAGCAGATTTTCACGCCCTGGCCACCAACCGACAAGCCTTCGCGGCAATTGCACCATATCACGCCGGCTATTGACGTCAATCTATTGATGGGATATTCAAAATGATCACCGGTGAT
>JAFDCJ010000311.1 GCA_019312835.1 Deltaproteobacteria bacterium | reverse complement strand
GCATATTAGTTTTGTTGATGATGGCCATCTACATTATGCAAACAATGTTTCCGGAGGATGGTTGACAGGATACACTGATCCAAAAGAATTGGCGTACGGTCACTCAATAGCAATAGATCCAACAGACCATGTGCACATTATTTGCGAAACGAACAACTGGCCGATTAAATATATTACAAATGCTTCTGGAACGTGGTGGACGGAAGAGTTATATAGTGAAAGTTCTGGAGACATTAGTTTAAACTCGATCGTGGTCGATTTATACGGCCATGTCCATATTATTTTCTCAGATTTCGGAGACCTCAAGTATCTAACAAATGCTTCAGGCGACTGGATTACAGAAACCGTGGATAGCCAAGTATATGTGGGACACAATAACTCAATAGCCGTCGACTCAGCAGGCAACGTCAACATAAGCTACTATGATAGTACAAACGCAGATCTGAAATATGCAACAAATTCCTCAGGAGTTTGGGTTACAGAAACCGCGGACAGTCAAGGAGATGTAGGAAGATACCCTTCAATAGCCGTTGATTCATATGGCAATGCACATATCAGCTACTATGATTCAACCAATGAAAGCCTGGATTACATATCAAATGCTTCAGGTGAATGGGAAAGATATATCCTTGATGATTGGCGTGATTTTGTGGGATATGAGATTTTTCCATTTGGATACGGTATTTCTTCCATTGCACTCGATTCTGCCAATAAAGTTCACATTGTGTATCAGTGGGGGCATGATATCCGGTATATAACAAACCGCTGAGGTTTGAGGGTAGCAATGAAAATAGGGGACGTCCATCATCGTGATCCTTTTCAAATCATCGCATGAACAGGAGGTATGCGACATGGACAAGAAATGGGTCTATCTTTTCGATGAACTCCAGACAGTGGAAGATTATACCGGTGGTCAATGGGATGCTGTCAAAAGTCTCCTGGGAGGCAAAGGAGGATTTCGGGGTCGGACCAGCACCACCGCCTGAACTCTATTGTTTTGTGCTGATAATGGCCCTGCTTTTCGGGCTTAAAATGATGTTTTTGGCGCCAAAATGGGCAGTTCAAGAAAAGACCCACCACCGGCAATATACTACTCCTACTGTCCTTGAACGCATCTTTTCGATGGCAAAATTGACGCTTTAAGAAAGAAAACCAGTCGGTTTCATAGGCTGATGTCAATGATATCAGAATGTTATTTTGGTCCGACCCCGGTTGCGAAAGGTTTTAATACGTCTCTTCTTCGTTGTCGGGTTCCGCGACGATGATAATCTCGCGGTTTTTTTCAAATGTCTTCTGACCGATGCCCTTCACCTGCATTAAATCTTCCGGCATTTTAAACGGTCCGAATGTTTCGCGATAGGCAATTATGTCGGCCGCATATTTGGGCCCCACCCCGTTTAATTGCATCAATTCGTCCTCTGTGGCTGTGTTGATGTTGATTTTTTCGACTTCAGCGGCGATTACAGGGACGACACCGATCAGTCCGACCAGCATCATCGAGAGCATTGCGACACACAGGCTGCGACGTAACAATGTATCCTCCTTTCGTTAGAGGGGTTAATGGTTTGATAGCAGAAATTAAGAAAACATCCCGGCGTGATTATGTCAAGCATCTGTTGCGACAACTGATGGCAGGGCGCAGCTAATTTTCCGAATTCGGGTGTTTCCCGAGCGTGTTGAAGCCAACGCTCTCCGGACCTTACCTGCCGACCGAAGGACCGCAGCGGTGTCCCCTCGGCAGGTTGCAAATGGGCGACCCCGGTTATTTCCATTCCCGAATTGTCACCCCGGACGGATATTCTTCGTCATGATTGACGTAACCCGATCGATTTTAGTATAAATCCATATACGTTATCTGGAGCTTCCTATTCAAACTGACCTGAAGCGGTTCGCCATTTTCAGAATCGAATCTTTTCGCATTCGGCTTTTCGCTCCGTCGAGTATTCCACCTGTGAAGTTGATATATTTAAAACCCACAAGGGGGTGTCACTGTGGCCGAAAAAGGTTTTAAACGCAAACTAACCGCCATCCTAAGTGCCGACGTCGTGGGATACAGCCGTCTCATGGAAGCGGAGGATATGGGGACGGTGCGCAACTTAAAGGCGCACCAAAAGCTGATTGCCGGCCATATATCGCAATATCGCGGCCGAGTGGTTGATTTGCCGGGTGATAACCTCCTTGCAGAATTCAAAAGTGTCGTGGATGCTGTTCAATGCGCAGTTGAGATACAGAGAGAGCTGAATGAGCGAAATGCCAAAATTTCTGAAGGCCGTAAAATGGAATATCGCATCGGTATCAACCTCGGTGATGTCATCCAGGAAGGAAAGAAAATTTACGGAGACGGCATTAATGTAGCAGCACGTCTGGAGGCGCTGGCCGAGCCCGGTGGCATTTTCATCTCCGGAATTGTTTATGATCAGATTAAGAAAAAAATAAATCTGAAATATCATTTTGTGGGCAAGAAAAGCGTCAAAAACATTGAGGACCCGGTGGCTGTATACAAGGTGATCTACACCGAGACTTCCGAGCTTGAGGGGTTGAGCAGGGCCGACGCTGAGAAGATGGCATTTCCGTTGCCGAACAAGCCTTCCATAGCGGTTCTGCCCTTTACCAACATGAGCGGCGACCCGGCGCAGGAATACATCGGGGACGGTATCAGCGAAAATATCATCACCGCGCTGTCAATGGGCGCCGGAATATTCGTCATTGCCCGCAACTCCACCTTCACTTACAAGGCCAGGGCCGTAAAAGTTCAAGATGTCGCCGAGGATTTAGGGGTGCGGTATGTGCTGGAGGGCAGTGTTCAGAAATCCGGAGACCGACTAAGGGTCACCGCCCAATTAATCGATGCCCTGACCGGGCATCACCTCTGGTCCGAAAAGTATGACCGCAAGATGGGTGAGCTTTTTGACATTCAGGATGAGATCACCCAAAAGATCGTGGTCTCGCTCCAGGTCGAGTTAACCTCGGGAGAACAGGCCCGGGTGTTTGCCAAATCCACGGACAACCTGG
>JAFDCJ010000310.1 GCA_019312835.1 Deltaproteobacteria bacterium | reverse complement strand
CGTAAAACATCTGCCATGATCGCCGCGCTGGTGTTCGCCTGCCATCCGGTCCTGACCGAAGCCGTCAATTGCATTTCTTACAACGAAGATCTTTTTGTCGCCCTTTTCTATTTGCTGGCGTTGATCTCATACATCCACGCCGCCGCAAAAGAAAATGCTTCCGGATTAACCATTTACCTCTTTTCGTTGATCTCTTTTCTCCTGGCACTGTTGTCCAAAGAAATGGCGATCACCTTGCCGGTGATCATTCTGCTCTATGACATCACCCTGAGAGAACGCGCCGGGACCGATGGATTTATAAAGCAGGCTGTCGCCACCATTGGCAAACAGAAATTTTATTACCTCGGATTTGCCCTCGTTGCGCTATTTTACCTGGCATTAAGGTTTAAAATCCTGGTGAATCCGGAGGATTCCCTCTCTATTTGGCGCGCCGGCCTCTATAAAAGAATCCTTTTTCTACCCCAGCATCTCTTTGATTATCTTAAGCTGACATTGTGGCCGCTGGATTTAAATGCTGAATATTCTTTTGCCTATCCGGACCGCTTTTGGGGAATTTCCAACCTCTTCTCTTTTTCGGTTATCATGGCAATCATTGTCGGCAGCTTTTTCATTTATCAATATTCAAAAGGCCTCTTCTTCGGTGTCTGGTGGTTTATCATCACACTGATGCCGGTCTCAAATCTAATCGAGATCCATAATCCTATCGCTGAGCGCTATCTGTACCTGCCGCTGGTCGGGTTTTGTATCATCATCGCCATATTTATCAGTGCAATACCGGGTCGATCAATTGCAACCCCATCAAAGAAAACCGTGTGGCTCAGATATTCTATTCTGATCGGTCTTCTTTTATTTTATTCCCTGGCCACCGTGGCCCGAAACCCGGTGTGGAAAGACAATTTCAGCGTCTGGGCAAATACCGTTGAAAAATCACCGGACAACCCCATTGTCCATGGCGGACTTGGATTGGCCTACCAGAAACGCGGGTTTCTGGATGAAGCGATTGGTGAATTTAAAAAGGCCATAGAGCTGGGTCCGAACATGGCTAAAAATCACTATAATATCGGCCGGGCATATGAAGAAAAGGGATTATTGGAAAATGCCACCGATGCCTACAAAAAATCCGTTGAGCTGAATCCTGAATACACCGATGCGTATTTCAACCTCGCCAATTTATACATGCGGCGGCAACTCAGAAAGGATGCCATATCTGCATACCGCAGGGTCATCGAATTGGATCCCGCTGACTTAGAGGCCTACAACAATATGGGGGTTGCCTATGCCATCGAGGGCGAAATCGGCCGGGCGGTGGGATTGTGGCAAAAAGTCCTGGAGATAGACCCGAACAATCGAAACGCTAAAGACAATATCGCCAAAGCCAAACAGATGATGAATTAGTGCCCATCCGAAAATGCCGTTTCCTCTCCCCCTTTGGGGGAGAGATCAGGGGGCGTCGGATCAGCAGGTTATACCAATTTATTCCTCTCCCCCTTGAGGGGGAGCGGTTAGGTGTCACCCCGACCCTCTCCCTTGTATAGACCGGGGACATAGGTAACAGTTGTTCGGAGACATGGGTAACACTATTATTTGGCATATCGTTTTAAGACAGGAGAACGACTATGCCATGGAAAGCGCGTACCACCATGTCTCTGAGGTTAGAATTTGTAAAATTTGCCTTGGCCGACGCTTCAAATATAGCAGCGTTGTGTCGGCGTTTTAATATCAGCCGTAAAACCGGCTACAAATGGATTAAGCGCTATCGCAAACAGGGCTATGCAGGTTTAGCGGATCGTTACCGCAGGCCCAAAACAAGCCCTAATAAAACCAGCGATACTGTACAAAAAGCGATTTTACAAGTGCGCAAGCGCCACCAGGCTTGGGGCGGACGTAAAATCCGAAAATATCTGCAAAACATGGGCTGGCAACAGGTGCCGGCGGCCAGCACGATCACAGCCATCTTGAAGCGTAGCGGATGCGTTGATCAGTGCGAATCGCTCAAACATGCAGCTTGGCAGCGTTTTGAAGCCGATGCGCCCAATGATCTTTGGCAAATGGACTATAAAGGCCACTTTGCTGTGCAACAGGGCCGATGTCACCCACTGACGGTGCTCGATGATCATTCACGCTATTCACTGGGCCTTGAGGCCTGCAGCGATGAAAAAACGCTGACCGTACAACAGCGTTTGACTCCGATCTTCCAGCGCTACGGCTTGCCCCAAAAAATGCTGATGGACAACGGCCCGCCCTGGGGATCGGACAAGCTACATATCTTCACCCCGCTGACAGTGTGGCTGATTCGTCAAGGCATTGGCATCATTCATTCACGGCCTTTTCATCCGCAGACTCTGGGCAAAGGCGAACGCTTTCATCGTAGCTTTAAAGCCGAAGTTGGCCAGTACTGCATTGGATTGAGCCTGAAAAAATGCCAACAGCGCTTTAATATATGGCGTAATGTATATAACTTTAAGCGTCCTCATGAGGCCCTTGATATGCAGGTGCCCGCTGAGCGTTATCAGCCCAGCTGCCGGCAATATAAAGACAATTTGCCGGATATTGAGTACGCTCCCGATGATCAGGTGCGCAAAGTACAACAGGGTGGCTGGATCAGTTACCAGGGCAAAGAATATGCGGTACCGAAAGCCTTCTATGGTCAGCGCGTGGCTGTTCGACCCACCATAACCGACGGCCTTTACAGTGTCTATTATTGCAATCAAAAGATTGCTCAGCTAAATGTAAAAGAACAATAAAAAAGTGTTACCTATGTCCCCGAACGCTTTATATTTTGTGTTACCTATGTCCCCGGTCTATACATCCCTCGAGGGAGAGGGAGTCTTCCGATGGCCGCTAATTCGAAATACCACAGGATGCAGAGAGCTTTCGTGCCGGCTCGGTGAGCGAATCCCGGAGCACCCTGTCATATTGGCTGAAAACTGCCGCCGCAATGTTCGACCATCCGTAATCCGTAATCGAAGCACGAATGGCATGGGCAGACAGCAAGGGTTCCGCAGAACTTGAAATGACCTTTTCGATGCTCTCAGCCAGCCCGCGGGGGTCTGCATCGGGCACCACAAAGCCGTTTTTACCATCCGCAAGGATATCCGCCATGGCGCCCACCCGGGTTGCCACAACCGGTGTCCCGCAGGCCAGTGATTCAAGCCCCACCAGTCCGAAACTTTCATAGTAGGAGGGAACCACCAGGAGGTCCGCAGCGCAGTAATAGGGTGGCAATTGGTCCTGCTCGACCCGGCCGGCAAAGTGCACGGATTCCTGAATTCCGAATTTAGCGGACAACTGCTGCAGGTGTTGATATTCGGGCGTACCGGAGCCATCGCCGCCGATGATGACCAACCGTGTCCGTTTCAGGTGCTTTAGATAGGCCATGGCCTCGAGCAGCCTGTCGATCCCTTTGATCGGGTCGAATCTGCCGACATACAACACGATGGATTCATCTTCATCAAGACCCAGGCGCTGCCTGGCAGCCGTCTTGTCCATGGGCCGGAAAAGATCCAGATTGACGCCACAGGGCACAACACCGATCTTTTCAGCCGGTGCCTGGCAATGTCTTAGCAGGTTTTCTTTTTCCCTGTCGGTGGGGGCCAGGATTCGCTGACAGGTTCGGGCCAATTTCTTTTCGGTGGCAATGCGCAGATCCGGCTCGGCGTCAGCCAGGCCGAAACTGTTTTTCACGGTTCCCAGAGTATGAAACATGACGATATGGGGGATGTTCCAGCGATCCTGAACCCAGCTGCCCAGGCGTCCGGATAACCAGTAATGGCTGTGAATCAGATCGTAATGCAGGCCTTCCTGATTTTTAAATCCTTCCAGAGCTCTTAAAAAATCAGACAAATAGTAATACAGCGCCAGTTTGTGGACATGGCCGTTGTTGCCGGCACTCAGATGAATTAAGCGCACATTGTCATACAGCCCGCTGATTTGATTCTGTTTGCTGCCGTTCAATTTTGTATATATATCGACCCGGTGGCCGAACATGCCAAGATGTCGGGCAAGTTCGCGGATATATACGCTCATACCGCCGGTATTTTTTGTTCCCAGTTCACCCATCGGGCTCGAATGGATACTGAACATCGCAATCCGCAACTGATCTGATCTCAAATGTGCTT
>JAFDCJ010000309.1 GCA_019312835.1 Deltaproteobacteria bacterium | reverse complement strand
GGATATCGGGCATAATTACCTAATATCCTTTGTGAAATGAGAATGCGCCAAGTCGGACTTCAGCTTGTCAGCCGAGATTCGAAGTCCGGCGCTCTATCCAGCTGAGCTACGGGCGCATGTTTTAGCAGAAGACCGATGACAGAAGTCAGAGGGCCGATTTAAATTTCTGACGTCATCGATCTGCGAAGAAATAATAACAATTTTTTATTAAGAAACGAATTCGGGCAGTTTCGGACTGCCCGAATTTTATTTTTTTATGGGGTGAGTGATGGGACTTGAACCCACGACAACCAGGGCCACAACCTGGGGCTCTACCAACTGAGCTACACCCACCGTATTCGATTTCGGATTGGGGATTTCGGATTTGGGATTGATGAAATGCCGCATATCCGGAATACACAGCCCCTTCCGTTGAGGATTTGTTGAATATCAAACCGTAACGCATATTTCAAGAAGAAACTTGGTGTTGACGGTTGTTGCTATCTAATATAATGACTATTTTACGTATAAACAACAGAAAGGCTAACAAATTGAATCAATTTCAGATATTTTTTATTCGAGCGATCCTCGGCGCTTTTCTGGCGGTTGTCATTACACGGATGTTTTACGGCCGGGTACATATCGGTTATGTGGCCGGATTGGCATTTATTATGGTGGGACTGGCTTATTTTGCGGAGTTTCTGCGTAAACGGCGTAACAGATAATATTCACCGCAGAGCTTACTATATTGTAGTAAGCTCTGCGGTGGAATATAACAGGAGCTAAGCCCATTGAAACAGATAATTCTCGGGACGGCCGGGCATATTGATCATGGCAAAACCAGCCTGATCAAAGCGATCAGCGGAACGGATACGGACCGGCTCAAGGAGGAAAAAGAGCGCGGGATCACCATCGAGCTGGGATTTGCCGCCCTGGATCTGCCGAGCGGCCAGCACCTGGGTATCGTGGACGTGCCCGGTCATGAGAAGTTCGTCAAAAACATGGTGGCCGGGGCCACGGGGATCGATATCGTGATGATGGTCATCGCCGCCGATGAGGGCGTCATGCCCCAGACCCGGGAACACATGGAAATCTGTACCCTGCTGGGGATCCAGCACGGCCTGATCGCCCTGACCAAAACGGATATGGTGGAAGAAGAGTGGCTGGAGCTGGCCTTGGAGGATATTCGCGAATTCAGCCAGGGGACGTTTCTGGAGGATGCCCCTATCCTGCCGGTATCTTCCGCCACCGGAAACGGCATCCCCGAGCTGATCAGCGCCCTTGATGACATCGCCGGCAGCATTCCCCAGCGGCCGCCGTCGAGCCTGTTTCGCCTGCCCATCGACCGTGTGTTTACCATGAAAGGATTCGGCACGGTTATTACGGGGACCCTGGTTTCGGGCAAAATTAGTGTGGGGGAAACCATCATGGTCTATCCCTCGGGCATCACATCCAAGGTGCGCGGGATCCAGGTTCACAATCAAAGCGCCGAATCGGCCGAAGCCGGCATGCGCACGGCGATTAATTTCCAGGGACTCGATCGCGCCGCCGTCCAGCGCGGGGAAGTATTGTCCACGCCCGGGGCGCTGGTGGCAAGTTACATGGTGGATGTGTCCTTTCACTATCTGGCCAGCAATCCAAAGCCGCTTAAAAACAGAACCCCGGTGCGCTTTCACACCGGAACCAGTGAGATCATGGGCTACCTGATTTTGCTGGATCAGGAGGAGCTGCCGCCCGGTCAAACCGGTGTGGCCCAGCTGCGGCTGGAATCACCGGTGGCCATTGTCAAAGACGACCGCTTCGTGGTCCGCAGCTATTCCCCGGTTCGCACCATCGGCGGCGGACAGGTATTAAACCCCATCCCCATGAAACACAAGCGCCTGCGGCCGGATGTGGTCGAGGGCCTGGAACACCTGGCCGATGAAAATCCCGAGGCCGTTATCTCCCAGCAGATCCAGCAGGCCGGATTCAGCGGGGTTTCCTTTTCCCATCTGAAAATTATGACCAACCTCACCGATAAACAGCTGGAAACAGCCCTCCAGCATATGCTGTCCCAACAAACGATCATCCAGACCGATAAGGAAAACCGCATCTTCCTCCACCAAGCCACCTTTGATACCTTGATCCAAAACACCACCGATTATCTGGCGGCCTACCACACCAAAAATCCCCTGAAAGCCGGGATGCCCAAGGAGGAGCTGAAGTCCAAATTCCCCCAGCTTTCCGATGTCAAAATATTCAACCTGGCGCTCGGCCAGATGATCAAAAGCGGCCGGATCGTTCAGGAAGAAAAGACCGTTCGCCTGGCCGATCACAGCGTATCTTTAGGAGCCGACCAGGCCGATATTCGCAAGAAAATACTGAACCTTTACAAGGACGGCGGGCTGCAGCCCCCCTATTTTCGTGACGTACCCAAGCTGCTGGAAGTCGATCCCAATCACACCAAGGATGTCATGCTGCTGCTGGTGGAAGATGGCCAGATTGTCAAAACCAAAGACGACCTTTATTTCCACATTGACGCCATCAAAGAGCTGAAAAACCGGCTGGTTGGCTTTTTAAAAGCCAATGAAGAAATCACCACCCCCCAGTTCAAGGAGATGACCGGTGCCTCCCGTAAATATGTCATCCCTTTGATCGAGTATTTTGATGCCAGCAAGGTAACCCTCAGGATTGGAGACAGCCGGAAGCTAAGAGGAAGCTAAAGCTTCCAGCTCATAGCTGATGACTCATAGCTCATAGTCTGACACACAGTGCAAACTCTCATTATCCCAATAAAACCTTAATGGGCCGAAATAGTTCATGCGGCCAAGCAGTCAACCCCGGCATCAGGGAGAACGGCCATGGCACATGTTAAGAAGGCTTTGCGGCTAAGTGCAATCATTGTTCTGATTGGTGCTCT
>JAFDCJ010000308.1 GCA_019312835.1 Deltaproteobacteria bacterium | reverse complement strand
TTCTCCACAGCTTTCAGGTACAGCGCCCCGTGGGGTTTTACATGCTGCATTTTAGTTCCGTGCGCATTGCAAAACGCCTGCAGGGCGCCGATCTGGAAAATCACATAATTGCGAAGATCTTCAGAGGTACAGTCCATATTGCGGCGCCCAAAACCCAGCAAATCAGGGTACCCCGGATGTGCACCCACCCCCACATTATGTTCCACGGCAATGGCGACCGTGTGGTTCATGACGAAAGGATCACCGGCATGCCATCCACAGGCGATATTGGCCGAGGAGATGAATTGAATGACGGCATCATCCATCCCCAGCCTGTAAGCACCGAAACTTTCCCCCATGTCGCAGTTAAGGTCTATCCTTTTCATAAGTGCCTCCGGGTTAGATACGGGTTCTCTTTTTCGAATATCCGGCAGAATATACTTGACCTATATCGCGGCCTTGTGTCAAGTATGTTTACCAAAAATTAAATCAAAAATATAAAAGAAAGGTGTAAAATCAATGGGTTCCAAATCTTACATGATCATTTCACCGGTGATGGGCACTTTCTATCGTGCCGCTGCACCGGGAGCTGAACCATTGGTGGAAATTGGACAACCAGTCAATAGTGCGGAAGTGGTGTGTTTGATCGAGTCCATGAAAATCTTTACGGAATTGAGAGCGGATCGCGCCGGAATTGTGAAAAATATCCTGGTCGAAAATGAAGAAATGGTGATGAAAAACCAGGAACTCATTGAAATCGAGATTGATTAGAGAAACAGTTTGATCAAAGAAAAAAACCGGTAATCCAATTCAAGACCTGATCGTCAATCATGAAAAAATTGCACCCCTGAAAATTTGAGTCCAGCAACTATAACATCGGCTTGCAGAGGATTTCATGGATTCGAAGTGTGGCTAGGCGGGTGCTCGGTGCAGCGGTGGCAATAACAGCCGTATCGGCACCGTAACGCGTACCGCCAACTGCTATGATCTTTTCCCCAATTCCCACACAGCCCCCATCACAGGCCATCATGATGATTTCGATGCAAACCTTGATTCCCTGACCAAAGACTCGAAGAATATTCGCCAATGCCTGCGGTGTATTCGTTCCGTATAAGTCCGTTGTATGAAACAGCATGGTTCCAAAATGCACCGTATGCTTCTGTTCGCGCAGTTCCTTTATTAGCTCCGGCGCAAAAGGGTTTTCTTTGCCCTTGAAACCAAACTGCCAGGGAATCACAACTAAAGTGATATCTTTTCCCTCAACGGCCGCTGAAATGGTTCTGGCGGTATTGCCCCGGGTTGATGCGACAACGATTTTGTTGATATTTTTTTGCTTGGCTTTGTCCAATACCAGACGGACAACCTGTTCCGTGTTTGTCTCCCCCGGCTTTTCGAAGTAAACGATTCTTTCTTCCATCATACGAATCCTTATTATCTAGAGGGGAAATTTTTCTGAAGCTTTCCCGATTGCATCGAACGTTTGCCTTCCATACGTCAATGCGCAAAAAAATGCAACCATGACTGCCGATTTCAATCCCACAGGGTGACATTTCAGCCTTGACACAAACTTTCGTTTTTGCCATACAAAACCTTTACGAAACAAATTCCATTTCTCTCGACAATGCCTGAGGAAAGGGCAGACCCATCAATTCGATTTGCTTCAAACAATCTGATTCAACAGCTCCAGCGATCAAGGAATTAAAGTGAAGTCTTCCTTCAGATTAGGGATTGATACAGGCGGTACCTTTACGGATTTGTGCTTGACCGACGGAACGACGGGCACGGTTGCGGTAGCCAAGGTTTCTTCCACTCCGAGTGATCCAGCCGAAGCAGTGATAAACGGTATCAAAAAGTTGATCACCGAAAATAATTTGAAGCCGGACCAGATCGGTTTCCTCATCCATGGCACCACTGTTGCCACCAACGCCCTGCTGGAAGGCAGGGGAGCGCCTACAGCCCTGATTACGACTGCCGGCTTCGAGGACGTGCTGCTCATCGGACGGCAGAGCCGACCCCGGCTCTACGACTTCTGGGCTCAGCGGCCCATGCCGATTGTTCCCCGCTCCAGGTGCTTCGGCGCTCCGGAGCGAATACTGCACACAGGCGAGGTGTTAAGACCTCTGGACCCGGAGGCCGTCAAATCTTTCATCCACAAAATCAGGGGTCAGGGTATCGAATCCATCGCTGTCTGTCTCTTGCATTCATATGCCAACCCGATCCACGAGCAACAGGTAAAATCCATTATTCAAAGTGTTCACCCCAGAGCCTTTGTGACGCTATCTTCCGAAATTTTGCCCGAATATCGAGAGTATGAAAGAACCAGCACCATCTGTATCAACGCTTATGTGATGCCGAAAGTAAATTCATATGTGCGCCACTTGGAGGACATGCTCCGTGCGATGGGTGTGGCTTCTGAGCTTTATATCATGCAATCAAATGGCGGCGTCATAAGCGCCCAAATGGCCCGCGAATCCTCGGCGCGAACCGTTCTGTCCGGACCGGCCGGAGGGGCACTGCTAGGCGTCCACCTGTCCGATGCATTGAAGACGCCAAACATCATCACCATCGATATGGGCGGCACATCCTCCGACATCTGTCTCATCGAATCGGCTCAGCCCAAGTTGACCACCGAGGCCGATATTGAAGGATACCCGATCAAATTGCCGATGATCGATATCAACACGATCGGCGCCGGTGGCGGCTCTATTGCCTGGACCGATGCCGGCGGGGCGTTGAGAGTCGGCCCCCGAAGTGCAGGTGCAGACCCGGGACCGGTCTGTTATGGCCGCGGTGGCAAAGAACCGACGGTGACGGACGCCAATGCCATCCTGGGCCGAATCAATCCGACCTACCTTTTGGGCGGTGAAATGGGCATTCACCTTGAAAAGGCCAGGGAGGTGCTCGAAGAAAAAATTGCCAGGCCGTTGGGTATTGATATTATGCAGGCGGCAGAAGGCATCATCGCAGTGGTTAACGCCAATATGGTCAGAGGCATTCGGCGGGTCTCAGTGGAGCGGGGCCATGATCCAAGGGACTTTTCTCTGGTTCCGTTCGGCGGTGCCGGTCCATTGCATGGTGTCGAGCTGGCCCAGGCGCTGAACATGACCCGGGTTTTGATTCCCGCTCATCCGGGTATTGCCTCGGCTTTCGGGATGCTTTCGGCCGATGTTAGACATGACTATGTCCAAACCCTGATCATTACCAGTGATCGCGTCGACGGGAACCAGCTGGATTCCATTTACCACGATCTTGAAGACCAGGGGAAAACTCAGCTAGCCCGCGAAGGCTTCAGCGGCGACCGGGTAATCCTGTCAAGGCTGGCGGACATGCGATATAGCGGTCAATCATACGAATTATCGCTGCCTGTGCCCGACGGCAAAATAACAGGTGCGGTGCTGAATTCGCTTTTCAAACAGTTCCACCGAGCCCATAACCAATCTTATGGCTATCGTCGAGAAGCTGCATTAATCGAATTCGTTAATCTTCGCTTGGTCGCTCAGGGCATACTTCCCGGCTCACGACTCGAGGAGGCGGAATCGGTAAATCAAGAACCTGCCCTTCCCATGTGCACTCGAACGGTTTGGTTCCAGGGACAGAGTATCAAAAGCCCGATTTATGAGCGCAGCGGCCTGGCTTACGGTCAAATTGTCGGCGGTCCGGCGATCGTTGAGCAACTCGACTCGACTATCGTGATACCTCCGAAGTTTAAGGGTGTTGTCAGCGAAATGGGCAACTTGATCATTGAGCAGGAGTTATAAACTTGATTCAGACCGATCCGATTACCTTAGAAGTTATGAGAAACGCCTTCCAGTCGGTGGCAGAGGAAATGGGCGCAGCCTTGATCCGGACAGCACTTTCCCCGAATATCAAAGACCGGCGCGATTGTTCCACCGGCGTTTACGCGGCATCCGGAGAGCTGGTCGCACAGGCAGAACATATTCCCCTGCATCTCGGACTCATGCCATCAGTGGTCAAAAGTACCCTTGAGCGCTTTCCAATTTCCAGCCTGCGGCCCGGTGACGCCATCATCACCAATGATCCGTATGTCAGCGGTTCCCATCTTCCGGACATTTGCATCATTTCCCCGCTTTTCATTGAAAGCCGCTGTGTGGGAATTCTTTGCAATCTGGCGCATCATGTGGACATCGGCGGAATTGCTCCCGGAGGTATGCCGACCATTTCCACCGAAATATTCCAGGAGGGATTACGCATCCCCCCGATCCGCATTAAAAAACAGGGACAGGTCGACGAGGAACTGGTGACGCTTATAACGAACAACGTTCGTACCAGCCGCGAGGCACTGGGAGACTTCCAGGCTCAGCTCGCCGCCAACAATGTCGGCGAACAAAGGCTCAGGGAAATTATGGCCAAATACGGTCAGGAGGTGGCTGAACATTACATGGACGAACTGATCAGCTACTCTGAACGACAGATGCTGACCAGGATAAAAGACCTGCCTGCAGGGACCTTTACCTTTGAGGATTACCTGGAGGGTGACGGGCTTTCGGAAGATCCCCTGACGATCCGAGCCGCGGTGACCATCGACAAACAAAAAATTACGGTTGATTTCACTGGCTCCTCGCCCCAGACAAGGGGCTCGGTCAATTGTACCCGGGCCGTAACGCTGGCCTGCACTTTTTACGCACTTAAATCCGCCATAGATCCCGAGCTGCCGTCCACGGGGGGAACATTCAGACCGGTCGAAACCATCACGCCAAAAGGCACGATCGTTAATCCCGAATTTCCTGCACCGGTTTCCAATGCCAATATCAACACGGCTCAGCGAATTGCAGATGTGGTTTTGGGAGCCCTGGCCCAGGCTATCGGAGAGAAGGTGCCTGCCGCTTCTTCAGGCAGTATGGGCCTTTTTACCATCGGGGGCATGAATCCTCACACTCGACAGTACTATTCCTACGTAGAAACCTATGGGGGCGGACAGGGCGCTCTCGTAAACCAGGACGGCATGGACGGCGTTCATACCAACATGACCAACACTTTAAATACACCGGTAGAGGTAATCGAGATTGCCTATCCATTAAGGGTTGAAAAATACGGCCTGGTTCCCAACACAGAAGGGCCGGGCCGATGCCGCGGTGGATTGGGCCTGACAAGAGAACTGACGGTTTTAGATCACTCGCCCACAATGACATTGGGCAGCGATCGACTCAAGATACCTCCCTGGGGGTTGCAAGGGGGAAAAGCGGGCGGCACCGTGGGCTCGTTTATTGAAAAACCCGATGGTGAAAGAGAAATGCTGCCGAGCAAGATCACACGAACCGTCGAACCAGGGACCCTTATCGTTCTCAGAACGGCAGGCGGAGGGGGCTACGGAGACCCAAAATACAGGGACCCGGACCGGGTCGCAAAGGATGTCCGGGAGGGATTTATCGATGTCCGGCGAGCCAGGGAACAATATGGGGTTGTCGTCGACGAGCATAGCGGAAAAGTGGATCTGAGGGCCACAAAAATATTGCGAAGCCAGATCAAATGAGCGTATAACATACAGCAATAATGAACTCCAGTGGCAATGAGGTTACAATCTGCGGCACACTTTGGGAAATGAGCTGCCTTAACAAAACATGAACCTTTTCCAGAAGGAGGAAACCATGAACTATCTTCGAAAGACTTTGCGGGTATTGACCTGCCTGGCCCTGGCATTAAGTGTGGGACCGGCCTGGGGAGAGACATTTAAGTTTGATATGGCAAACGAATATGCGCCGACGTCGATCCACGGTGAAAATGATATGTTTTTCATTAAAACCCTGCAAAAGCTCAGCGGAGGGCAAATTCAAATTACCCATCATCCCGGCGCATCCCTGGGTTACAAATCCAAGGATCAGTTCGATGCGGTCACCGATGGCGCCATTCCGATCGCTGACACCTACGTCGGCCCCCTGCGGGGTATTGATCCGATTTTTTTATTATCCTCTCTGCCCTTTTTGGCTAAAACCATCGATGATGCCAAAATCCTGTGGACCGTTTCCAAGCCGTATTATCAAAAAGTACTGAAAAAGAGCAACCAGATCCTGCTCTACGCTTCGCCCTGGCCGCCTTCCGGACTCTGGGCCAAAAAGCCTGTTCGCAGTTTAGAGGACCTAAAAAATCTTAAAATGCGGACATACGACCCCAATGGAACCATCACTTTTAAAAACGCCGGTGCGGCCCCCATTCAGCTTTCCTGGTCGGACGTCGTACCCCAACTGGGGACCGGCGGTATCGAGGCCGTACTGACCTCGGCTGAAGGCGGTGTATCTTCGAAGTTCTGGGATCTGCTGTCACATTTTTCCGAGATCAATTACTCGTCGCCCTTAAATATGATTCATATGAATGCGGATGCCTTTGCCGGACTGCCCAAAGACCTTCAGAAGGCGGTTATGGACGCCGCCGACATGGCAAATGAGAACGCCTGGAAGGCAGCTTACGGCAGGGTCCAGCAGAATTATAAGGACATGAAAGCCAACGGTATGACGGTGGTCACGGATGTCCCCGCTGATTTTCTGAACTCGCTTGCCGAAGCCGGCAAACCGGCGGTGGAGGAATGGTTGCAGAAAATGGGCGGCGACGGTGAGAAAATTCTATCCGATTACCGCAAACAACTGGGTCAATAATAAGCCGCTTCGGCCGCGACGGTCCTGTTGGGCCGGCGGCGGCCTCGGACCTAACCCACAAGGAGTCAATATGATCGCCCTGGAGCGGCTTTCCTACCGTTTGGCCAGGCTGGCCGTCTGGCTTTCGGCCGGAATTCTCATATACATGGTGCTGCACATTCTCCTGGAGATTATGCTGCGCGTGTTTTTCTCCAAATCCACCTATGTGCTGGATGAGTTCGTGGCCTATGCCACGGCATCCATCACTTTTCTATGCCTGGCCTACTCACTCCATGACGAAGCGCTTATCCGTGTCAACATGCTTCTGAGCAGATTTCACGGAAAACCCCGTCTGATTCTGGAACTTTTCAGTGTGGCCACGATGATCGTCATCGTCATCATGGTGACGTATTATTTCTGGGTTAAGACTTTCTGGCGGGATCTTGTCAGAGGAACGGTATCTGAGAGCATTGCCGAGGTGCCCTTGTGGATCCCCGAAATCTTCGCTCTCATCGGCCTGTGGCTTTTCGGTTTGCAATTAATCACCATGTTCTTGCGCCTCATAGTGGGCGGATCTTCTGTAACAGCGGGTGGTGAAACAAAATAAACAGGAAGCATCTATGGAAGCAATGGTTAACAGCCTTATCCTGCTGGTTATGATGGTCTTCTTCCTGGCCGGCGGTGTCTGGATATTCGGTGCGCTCATATTAATCAGCGTTATAAGCCTTTCGGTCCTTTTGGGCTATCCCCTGGATCGAATTGGCGCAATTATGGTCAAACGACTTTATGCCGCCTCGGGCAGCTGGGAAATCGCCTGTATCCCGCTTTTCATGTGGATGGCGGAAATTATGTTTCGAACCGATATTTCAGAGCGGCTCTTCAAAGGCCTGGCACCGCTAGTGGACAAACTGCCCGGCAGACTGCTTCACACCAACGTGGCCGGTTGCGCTCTGTTTGCGGCCGTCAGCGGATCGTCTACAGCGACCACGGCTACCATCGGAAAAATAACCGTCTTTGAATTGGAGAAACGCAACTATAGTAAGGATCTGTCTATTGGCAGTCTGGCAGGTGCAGGCAGTTTCGGACTGATGATCCCTCCCTCGATTGTCTTTATCATCTACGGGGTTATCGCCGAAGAATCCATCTCCAAACTGTTCATCGCCGGTGTCTTTCCGGGGCTGCTCCTGGCCGTCTTATACTCCTCGTACATCATAATCCGCTCTGCCATCCAGCCACAGGTAGCACCCAAGGTCGGAGCAGATTATACGCTCAAGGATTACCTGCGCTGCATCGGCCTGCTGGCACCGATCTTAATTTTAATCGTTATCGTTCTGGGCTCTATTTACACCGGTATTGCAACGCCGACAGAGGCAGCGGCCGTGGGAGTCGCTGCCGCCCTAATCATGACCGTGGTCTTGAGGCAAATGACCTTGCAAATTTTTTTCGAAAGCCTGTTCGGAGCCCTTAAAACCTCGTGCATGGTCTGCTCACTGTTAGCTGCAGCGGCCTTTCTTTCGACGGCCATGGGTTTCCTGCACGTTCCTCAGGATATCTCCAAGGCCATCGGACAGCTTGGATTGTCTCCTTACGGGCTGATGATTGTGCTGGGTATTTTCTATGTAATCCTGGGCTTCTTTCTGGACGGCATCTCCATCACGGTCATGAGTTTGCCCATCTGCCTGCCCCTGGTCGTCAGCGCAGGCTTTGATCCGATCTGGTTCGGTGTCTTTCTGGTAGCCATGACCGAACTGGCTCAGATTACCCCTCCGGTGGGCTTCAATCTTTTTGTTTTGCAGGGCCTGACTGGAAATTCCATCGGTTATGTTGCATGGGTTGCCGCCCCCTTTTTTATCTTAATGGTTGTCGGGGTGGCGATTATTACGTTCTTTCCCCAGATCGCGCTATGGCTGCCCGAACTCCTGCTGGGAGGCCCGCCCTGATGCAAAATCCAAGATTAAGGTGGAGGACCGTCACGTGGAAATTTTAGCCCTAATAAACGCACGCGTAATTGACTGCACCGGCGCTGACCCCTTGGAGAACGGCGCTGTGATTATCGAAAACGAGCGGATCAAAGACGTCATCAATGGTCCGATCCAGCACCTGCCCGACAGCGCAAAAATCATCGATTGTCAAAATCAAACCTTGCTGCCGGGTCTAATCGATGCGCACGTCCACATCGGTTCAATAGATCCCTCGTTTACCGATCAACAACGCAAGTATTTTACCTCCGAGTTCATCATCAGATCTTTAAAAATCGTAAAGGAGACATTAGAGCAGGGCTTTACGACAGTTCGTGATGTCGGCGGTGCCGATCCGGGGTTCCGCAAGGCGATCGCCGAAGGATTGGCTCCGGGTCCCAGGCTTTTTGTCTGCGGCCGCATGCTGTCCCAGACAGGCGGTCACGCCGACGGCCGGCTGCCCACTGAAACCTATCAACCGGTTGAACATGCAGCCGGCACGATGTCCGGCATATACGACGGGGTGGATGCCGTCCGCCGGGCATCCAGGGAGCAGCTTCGCCAGGGAGTGGATCATTTAAAAGTTATGGCAGGCGGGGGCGCCATGTCTCCGGCCGATGAAATCGATACCGCCCAGTACAGTATCGACGAATTGAGAGCCATCGTCTTCGAGGCGGAAAATGCCGGCAAGTATGTGGCTGCGCACTGTTACTCGGACCGATCGATAAAAAATTGTATCCAAGCTGGGATTCGGACGATCGAACACGGCAATCTGATGACCGAGTCCTCGGCCAATGCCATCCGGGAGGCCGGGGCCTATCTGGTTCCGACCATGATTACATACGAAATGATTTCGAAACTGGGCCGCAGTTTCGGCGTACCGGAAAACAACCTCCGCAAGATCAATCAGGCCCGGGAAAAAGCCAGGGAGTCTCTGGAGATTGCTTTCAAGGCCGGCGTCAGCATCGGCTCCGGTTCGGACCTGCTGGGACCCATGCAGATCTACAAGGGCGGTGAGCTGGAACTTCAGGCCCAGGTTATGGGGCCTATGGGTGCGTTGTTGGCGGCAACGCGTACCAATGCAAAAATCATCCGCCATGAGGAGCATCTGGGCACAATAGCGCCGGGAAAGCTGGCCGATCTTATCCTGATTCAGGGCGATCCGCTAAAAGATATTGCGATATTTAAAGAATATAAAAAAAATCTTCTGCTGATTGTTCAAAACGGGAAAATATACAAGAATATCCTATAGTTTAAGCGAATCATGGTATTGGTTGGGAACGCAATTAGCGGGTTGCTGGCTCCACAATAATTTCGCAGTAAGGCTGTCCTGCCGATAAGCATCCGATCTCTTTTCCGATTACCTTTAGCGGGTTGCCCTTAGATTCCAGGATAGCCTGCAGGCTACCTGCCATTGCGCCGGGCACCCAATGGCAGCTGGGCGCTTCGCTCAGGCCCTGCTCCAGCGCTATCGCCGAGTGATGCAATCTGAAAAGCGCCCTACCATCTTTTTCTTCAAGACTCAAGATTTCGAATCGACCCCAGCCTCTATTGGTCATCGAGTTCAAATACTGCTCTAATACAGCCGGACCTTTCAACCCATTTTCGATCTGAACTTTGGACCATTTGTAGGCTCCCTCATAACCGGCATCGTAGTAAATTTCTGCAGCGCGTCCTGAGCCGACTTCCGCTCCGATCCGCTTCATGATTCCGACAAAGAACCAAAGGGGCATCAGCACCATAGGCACCTCGTCCAATTCAAGACGGTTTTCCGCGGTCAGGTTGAGCCTATTGATCAACTCCGAAAAAGTTTCCATCATCACACTCCTTTCATCCAGCTTACGCACTACTGCCAGACGTCCTTCAAGACCCGGACCCAATTGTCACCCATAATTTTTCGAATTTTGGCTTCTGCCGATCCGGATTTTTCCATTGCAGTTGTTAAGTTGGGAAAATCGCCAATAGTCCTTATGCCCGCAGGATTTTGTACCTTCCCAAACTCGGTCAGCTTTCGACCCGTGCCCTTGTCGTGAGTAATCCAATCAAAGAAGTCCTGCCCATATCCCTGGGTAAAATCGGTGCCGATTCCCACACAGTCCTCACCGACAATGTTAATTACATAGTCAATTGCTTCGAGATAGTCATCGATTGTGGCGTCGGGCCCCTTATTAAGAAAAGGCGAAAACATCGTAACGCCGATGAACCCGCCGTTATCTGCAATAAATCTAAGCTGATCGTCGGATTTATTGCGAGGATGCTGTTTAAGACCGGAGGGCAAACAGTGAGAATAGCAGACCGGCTTTTTTGAGAACTTGATTACATCTTCCGAAGTCCGCGCGCCAACATGGGATAAATCGCACATGATTCCGGTTCGATTCATTTCAGCAACAACTTCATAACCGAAATCCGTAAGCCCTCCATCCCTGGATTCATAACACCCAGCGCCGGCCAAATTGTAGGTATTATATGCCAACTGGGCAATCCCGACGCCCAACTCCTTAAAAATTTGGATATAGCCCAGCCTATCTTCGAAGGCTGCGACATTCTGGAAACCCAGTATAATACCGGATTTGTTTTCAGCTTTTGCCCTCTGGATGTCGTCGGTGGTCTTTACCTGCAAAATGATATCGTTGTTATCCTGTAGCATTTGTTTCCAGGAGACAATGTTGTCCATGGTAGCTTTGAAGTTTTCCCAGATGGAACATGTGCAGTTGGCTGCGGTCACGCCGCCTTTGCGCATATCCTCGAACACGTCTCGCCCCCACTTTGAAATATTGAGACCGTCGATGACGATCAATTGCTCATGTAGCGTTGGTGTGGACATATTCACCTCCTGTAGGGATTACATCGATCGTCCATGATGTCCGATTGGAAATATCCGGATTGATTGTTACAGGGTTTGATTGACAGTAATATCACCTTAATCATTGGCATGCAGCCGGATGCATGTCAAGAGCGATGCGGCCTCGCAATAGGCTCTTTCTATTTTTCATTGCTCATTTCTTTGCGAGTTACCGCTCAAAGGATTCACATTTTGACCGAACGGTTGATTGTCAAAATTTCACATAAAATTTGCTTGATCAAAACAATGGTCCTGTGCCAAATATGGATGTTTATAGCCGCCAATCATAAAAGGCGGCAAAACCGAGACCAGCTGAAGTCTACGAATGAGCTTCTGAATATTGAAGGCAGACAAACCTATTTTTTATTAAACGATTATTGTGAGGTTTTGAATGACCGACGCTAAATTCAAAAAAATTTTGATCGCCAAC
>JAFDCJ010000307.1 GCA_019312835.1 Deltaproteobacteria bacterium | reverse complement strand
GACAGCCGGAGCGCCTTCTTTGGGGCTACCTATACGATGTCCCAGAATTCAGATCGTACCGGGATACGCCTGGAGGGGCCGGAGATTCGCTGTAAGCCCGATGTCGACGCCTCGATTGTTTCGGAAGGCGTGATCGCGGGCTCGATCCAGATCCCGGGTGATGGCAAGCCGATCATCATCCTGGGCGAGACGGTTACGGGCGGCTATCGCAAAATCGCAACGGTCATCTCAGCCGACCTGCCCTTGATGGGCCAGATCAAGCCGGGTGATAGCGTTCAGTTTCAGGCTGTTTCTCTGCCAGAGGCACACCTTGCGCTCAAAAAGATGGAAGACAGGATCAACGACTTTAGGCGAACTATTATCTGACAACTTTTACCCGGACTGCTTGCGGTCCGTTTTTCATTTCTTTGATTTCGTAGGTGACGCGGTCATTGTTTGCCAGACCAAAAAAGCCATGATCGACAATGTTCGAGCCATGAAAGAAAATTTCTGCCTGCTCATCTGATTCGATGAAACCATAATTCTTTTTTTTATTAAACCATTTAACGGTTCCTTCGTTCATAGGGCTCCTTTTACTATCGGGAATTTATCAAACACCACCATCAGATTTTAAACCGCCATAAAAAAGCAGAGTCACTTCTGACTCTGCTGCCAGGATGCGATACATTCCTTGTTCATTCTGGAAATATTATATGCCTGTCGGCGGTGATCTCCAGCGAGAATTTAGGTGATGGGGCAAAAGATCACTCTGAAATCGTGAACGTGTTGTTATATTGTGCCTGAATACCCAAATTGTCAATAAGAAAACTCATGAACGACCCCTATCGGGCCAAACCATTTGGCAGTGATCCGTTATTTGCCATGTGTTCAAAGGTTTCGCTGGGCCCTCTTTGATTGACATTGCGCTGCTTTCTGATTTACATGAATTGTGTTATTGACATCGGGTCTGAGCAGACCCAATCTAAGTCGCAGTCTTGGCAAACCAAATCGATGGAGGAAAATGTTATGCAGAAAAAAATATTCACTCTGTTCCTGATTATATCATTTTTAGCGGTGACCATGGGATGCGCTGAATGGAATCGGACCCAGAAAGGTGCGGCTATCGGTGCCGGGGCCGGAGGTGCTGTGGGAGGCCTCATCGGTTATGCGTCAGGGGCCACCGTGGCTGGGATTCTGATCGGAGCTGCCGTCGGAGGCGTAGCCGGGGGATTTATCGGCAACTATATGGACAAACAGGCCGCCGAGATCGAACGGGACATTGAAGGGGCCAAGGTTGAGCGTATCGGCGAAGGTATCAAAATCACATTCAGCTCCGGTATCCTCTTTGATGTGGATAAGTCCAATCTGAAGGATCCCTACAAGGGGGAGTTGTCCCAGCTGGCCGTCATCCTCAACAAGTATGAGGATACCAATATTTTATTGGCCGGGCACACCGATTCCACCGGCTCGGATGAGTACAATCTCGAGCTTTCCCGCCGACGCGCCCAGTCGGTGGCCAGCTATCTGACCACCCAGAACGTCAATCGGGCCCGTTTTACCACCGAGGGTTACGGCAAGACCGATCCCGTCGCCAGCAATGAAACCGCCGAGGGCCGGGCCCAGAACCGACGGGTGGAGGTCGCCATCTGGGCCAACGAGAAACTGAAAAAAGTGGCCAAGGATAAAACCAGCTAAAAAAGAGAAGGATTGCAAGGCTTTTGCCAGAGTGTTAGTACTAAAGGGAATGGTCTGATATTCTGAGATGCTAACTCTGGTTGAGAGACGGATGTCGTCAGATGTCAGGGGACAACGCGTCGTTGCGGTAGTGGCTATCGAGCGGGCCTTCGCGGCCGATCAGGGGCGCTCCTATTCAGTCAGTCTCCGGATGATTATTTTTTCACCACCTTTTTTGCATCCTGTTGGACGTTCTACCATCTGATACATCTCGCTCGTTTGATACCACACCCTAGCTTGTCTTTTTTATTTCCAGCTGCAAAAAAACGACCCCTATAAGTGATCTCCAAACCGTAAATTTTTAGCAAAAAGGAGGAAAGATCATGACAGATCGTATAACGGTCGGACGACTGTGCATGGTACTTGGCATTATTTTTGCCGTCACGGCGCTTAGGTCTGTGCCGGAGGCATCGGCAGAACAAGCCGGTTCCTTCTCGGGAAACTGGGTGGCCAGCGGCAAACTCCAGCCGCTCGAATTCGTGGAGGGCCGTCAGGTCGGCACTTTCAAACTGGCTGGCAACGTTAGCCTCACGGATGAATTCGATGGGATAGCGGATTTTTGGGTCGAGTGCATCGGCCTGTCGGATTCCGTGGCGGGCAGCTCTGTGCGTTGCGTTTGGCGGAGCCTCAAAGGCGAAAAAGCCTACAGTGTTCTCAGCGGCCAACCGCTGGCGGAAGGTGTGAAGGTAAGCGGCGAATTTGTTGGCGGCACCGACCGCCTGACAGGGGTTACGGGCACCTTTAGCTTTACCTGGACTTCCACTTTTATTGATAAGGATCAGGGTATGTTTACGGGCCACACCCAGGATCTCAGCGGCTCGTATCGGATCCCCTGAAACAAAGGAAAGGAAAATAGCGATGTGGATTATCGAACTTGTGGTCGTATTAATCTTCATTTTTTTGGGTGCCCGTCTGGGCAGTATCGGCATCGGGTTTGCCGGTGGGCTGGGGGTGCTCGTCTTGGCCCTGGTATTCGGGCTCAAACCGGGTGATATACCCATCGATGTTATCCTGATCATCATGTCGGTTATTGCCGCCATCGCTGCCATGCAGGTGGCCGGCGGCCTGGACTACCTGGTGCAGCTGGCTGAACGGATCCTGCGGAGCAACCCCAAATACATTACCTTCCTGGCCCCCCTGGTTACGTACACCATGACGATATTTGCCGGAACCGGTCTGACGGCCTTTTCGACCCTGCCGGTGATTGCAGAAGTGGCCAAGCGCGAGGGCATCCGCCCGTCGCGCCCGTTGTCAATTGCAACCATTGCCTCTCAAATCGCCATTACGGCGTCTCCGATCTCGGCGGCCGTGGTGTTTTTGGCGGGGGTACTGGAACCGGTCGGGGTTGGTTATGTGGAGCTATTGATCATCTGCATTCCAACCACCCTGACTGCGGTGATGCTTACCGCCTTTGTCGCCAACTTCCTGGGCAAAGACCTCAAAGACGATCCGGTTTACCAGGATCGCCTTGCCAAAGGCCTGGTGACGATGCCCGCCGCAAAAGAAAAACAACAGCCGGAACTGCCGCCGGGCGCCAAAACTTCCGTGCTGATATTTCTGATCGCAATCGTCGCCGTTGTCTGCTATGCCATGGCCATCAGCAGCACCGTCGGCCTGATCAAGGATCCGGTCTTGAAACGGGATGCCGCCATTATGACGTTTATGCTGGGTGCCGCCACCGCCATCGCCCTGTTCTGCAAAATCGACTGCAATAAGGTGCTCAATGCCGCGACATTTAAATCCGGCATGAGTGCCTGTGTATGTGTCCTCGGCGTGGCCTGGCTGGGAACGACTTTTGTTGCGGCGCATATCGAAGAGATCAACGTATTTGCCGGCAACCTGCTGGAATCCAAACCGTGGCTTTTGGCCGTTGTGCTGTTTTTCGCCGCCATGCTGCTTTACTCCCAGGCGGCCACCACCCGGGCCCTGATGCCGGCAGCCATCGCCCTGGGCGTCAGCCCGGTGGCGGCGATAGCCGCTTTTGCGGCCGTCAGCGCCCTGTTCGTTTTACCGACTTATCCGACGCTGCTGGCCTCAATCGAGTTCGATGACACCGGCTCCACCCGGATCGGTAAATACGTGTTCAATCATCCGTTTTTAATCCCCGGCGTGCTGACGATTACCCTGGCTGTCACATTCGGCTTTCTGCTGGCACCGCTGGTGCTTAAAGCCATTTAGCAATGTATTTGCAGAAAGTATGAAATAAGGAGGATATGGTAGTTTGCGTCTATGCGTCTACAGGGAGATGCCAACCAGGTCAGATTGAAAAAAGGAGTACCGACTATGATTAAAATCGATGAAATCCTCGAAACGTCGTCCAAGCGAATCGGTGTCGATCCGGCCGACCTGCGGGAGTTTTTAGCCCGGGGCGAACAGCACAGATATGAAGCCGAAGACTGGCTGTTTCACGAATCTACGCCGCGACGCTGGGGCGGCATTATTCTTGATGGCGAAGTGGAGATCGTGCGGGGTTTGCACGGGTCGACGAAGCATTATGCGGTGCTGGGCGCCGGTCAAATGATCAGCGAAGATGCTTTTTTAGGAGATCTGCCACACACCAGCGGTGCCTTGACGCGGTTGGGTGCGACGGTTTGGCAGATTACGACCAAACAGATTGAGGCGTTTCGCGCCGAGAAACCGGACCTGTTTTTTCGCATTGTGGCCCGGGTGGCGGCCGGCATCAGCGAACGGCTCCGGGTCGTGTCCCAAAGTATCGCTCACGTTGAAAGTCCGGCGCATCTCAAAGGCGACGTGCGGGTTGAAAACGATTCCCTTGGAGAACGGGAGATCCCCGACAAGGCCTATTACGGCGTGCAGACCCTGCGTGCCATGGAAAACTTTCCCATTTCCGGTGTCTACGTCAAAAACTTTGAGCACATGATCGAGGGACTGGCATTTGTCAAAAAAGCCGCGGCCATGGCCAACCAGGAGCTGGGTGTTTTAGCGCCAGACAAGATGAAGGCCATTGGCGATGCCTGTGACGAGCTGCTGGCCGGCAAACTGCACGAGCACTTTGCCGTGGACATGTTTCAAGGCGGCGCAGGAACCTCCACCAATATGAACGCCAACGAAGTCATCGCCAACCGGGGACTGGAAATCCTGGGACATAAAAAAGGCGAATACGATTTTCTGCACCCCAACGACGACGTCAATTGTTCCCAGTCGACCAATGATGCTTACCCGACAGCCATCAAACTGGCGGTGCTGCTCTCGTTAAAAGATTTGCTGTCTGCCATGGGTCAGCTAAAGGAGGCCCTGGAAACGAAAGCAGCGGAATTTGCCGATGTGCTCAAAATGGGCCGCACCGAAAACCAGGATGCCGTTCCCATGACCCTAGGGCAGGAATTCAGTGCGTATGCCGTCATGATCGAAAGCGCCATAGCTGCCCTGGAGCGCGCCGGGGATGAATTCCACGATATCAACATGGGCGCCACCGCCATCGGAACCGGTCTCAACAGCCCGCCGGGCTACGCTGAGATTGTCACCCAAAAGCTGTCCGAAATCAGCGGCTTTGCACTGCGCCGGGCCCGTAACCTGGTGGAGGCGACCCAGAACGCCGGCTCGTTTGCCCAGATGTCGGCCACCATGAAACGGGCTGCGGTGCAGATCTCCAAGATCTGCAATGACCTGCGCTGGATGTCATCCGGACCGCGCTGCGGATTGAACGAGATCAACCTGCCGCCCATGCAGCCGGGTTCCTCCATCATGCCCGGCAAGGTCAATCCGGTGATACCTGAGCTGGTCAACCAGGTGTGCTACCAAATCATCGGATATGATGCGGTGGTATCCATGGCCGCCGAGGCCAGCGAACTGGAGCTGTGCATGGCCGAGCCGATTATCGCCTATGATCTGCTGCACGGCATGCTGATCCTTAAAAATGCCTGCATCACCCTGGTCAGCCGCTGTGTCGTCGATATCGAAGCCAATCGCGACGTCTGCCGTCAATATGTGGAAAACAGCATCGGCCTGGTCACCGCCCTTAACCCTGTGCTCGGGTACGAGAAGTCGGCCGCCATTGCCAAGGAAGCCCTTAAAACCGGCGGCAGCGTGTATGATCTGGTGCTGGAAAAGGGCTGGATGACCCAGGAAAAACTGGACGACATGCTGAGGCCGGAGAATATGACGGATCCGAGGGAAATTCCCCAATAGGGATACGAGACTGACAATCATATTAAGTCAGTTTAAGGCGGCTGCCCATTCCCTATCCTTGGGTTACTAAGACAAAGGTTTCAGGTGTCAGGTGTCAGTATGAAGGATCAGAATCGCTGAAATACAAATCCTGACACCTGAACACTGACACCTGAAACCAGGATGAAGGGTACTAATATGAAAAAATCCTATTTTTTTGTCATTACGCTGATACTGACGCTGATCACCACGCCTTCCTGGGGCGGTGAGATCGAGCGGATCCAGTCAAAGGGCGAAATAACCGTTTCGCTAAACCGGGGCTATCCGCCCTTTGCCATGGAAAAAGACGGCAACGTTTTTGGTCTGGATGTCGATCTGGCCCATTTGCTGGCGGATTATCTTGACGTGAAGGTCAAATTCATCCGGCCGGATACCTATGACAAGCAGATTCCCAAACTGCTGACCGGTGAATCGGATATTATCATTGCCGCCATGACCCGCACGGTGGAGCGGGGGCTGAAGGTCAGTTTTTCGGACCCCTATTTCGAGGTCAGCCAGGCGGCGCTGGTGCGCAGGGACCTGCTGCCCGCCGGTGCGGAGTCCTACTTCGATTTGCCGGAGATAAAGGGCCTCCGGCTGGGCGTCAAAGCCGATACCACCCATGAGACCTTCGCCCGGGATTTGTTTCCCGCCGAATCTATCAAGCGGTATCCAACAGCAGCGGCCGCAGCGGAAGCGCTGATGAAAGGCGATGTGGATGCCATGGTGGCGGACTCGCCCTTTGTGATGGTCTGGCGCAACACCCATCCCGAACACTACCCGCAGATTGCCGCTTTGCTGGCACCCGTAACCCGCGAGTTCTATGCCTTTGCCATTCGTCAGGGGGATTCCACCTTTCTCGAATGGCTAAACCTGTTTGTCGATCAGATCAAGATCGACGGTACGCTGGATTTGCTGACCTACGAGTACTTCGAGCAGATGGCCTGGGCCAATCAAAAAGCGCTGCCAGAAAGAAAGCTGAATCGTGCCCAACTGATGAGAAACAAATTTGTGGCCCGCAAAAAAGCCGAAATTGACAGGCGGCGCAGGGAATTTCAGGGAGCCGGGGATAAATACGAGTAAAAATTTGAGGGATGCGAATACGGTTAGAGGAGGATCGTGATGAAATTGTTCAGCTGGTATTTCAAGTCCAATTTGTTAATGCGCATATTGGTGGGACTGATTCTGGGAGCGGTCTGCGGAATTATCTTCGGTCCGAAGATCGCCTGGGTGAATCCGTTCGGCGAGATATTTATCCGTCTGCTTAAAATGATTGTTCTGCCGGTGATTGTGTTTACCCTCACGGTCGGTGCCGCCAGTGTGCACCCCTCCCAGCTGGGGCGGGTGGGGGTTAAGGCCTTGATGACCTATATGATAACCACCGCTCTTGCGGTTACGTTGGGGCTGGTGTTTGGCAATCTATTTCAGCCCGGTGCGGGTATGAAAATAGCTGCCACCGCTACCCAGGTTGCCACTGCGGACGTGGCGCCGCCGTCCCTTGTCGATACCATCATTAACATCGTCCCCAAAAATCCGTATGGCGCCATCGCTGAAGGGCACATACTGCCGGTCATATTTTTCTTTCTTATTTTTGGCATTGGCCTGGCCCATGTCCGCAACAGCGAAAATGAGCAGATACGGGAATCCGGTGAAACCCTGTTTCGGTTTTTTAACGGTAGTGCCGAAGTGATTTACCTGGTGGTTCAATGGATTTTGCAGTATGCGCCCATCGGCGTGTTTGCGCTGATAGCAGTGGTCTTCGGCAAACAGGGCGCCGAAGCCTTCGGCCCACTGGGAATGACGACCCTGGCGGTTTACCTGGCCTTCGCAACGCACATGGCCGGTGTTTACGGCGGGTTGCTATCCTTTTTCAAGATCAACCCCATTGCGTTTTTCAGCAAAGCCAAAGAGGCGATTGTGACCGCCTTTGTCACCCGCAGCAGCGGTGGAACCTTGCCGGTCAGCATGGACATTGCCGACACCGAAATGGGTATCTCCAAGGGCGTTTACTCTTTTTCCCTGCCCCTGGGGGCGACCATCAACATGGACGGTACGGCCATTTACCAGGGAGTCTGTGCCATATTTGTCGGTTTTGCCATCGGCACCCCGTTGAATCTTTCACAGCAGTTGACCATCATTGCCACCGCGGTGCTGGCCTCCATCGGAACGGCCGGCGTACCCGGTGCCGGCGCCATCATGCTGATGATGGTACTCGATTCGGTGGGATTGAAAGTTGAGGCCGGGAGCCCGGTGGCCATGGCGTACGCCATGATTTTCGGTATAGACGCCCTGCTGGACATGGGGCGCACGGCCTGCAACGTCACCGGTGATATGGCCGTGACCTGTATCGTGGCCAAAACCGAACAGGAAATGGATGAATCCTATTGGGGTAAATATAAAAAGACGGTGGTTGCCGAGGGGGGCGCGCTGGCGAAGGCTTAAAAAGATCCCGGTTTATCGGTGGGTAGTAATTGCGTGGATAGCCCGGACTCCGCCGGATTAAGACGGCTGGAGATCGATCGGAAATTTGATTTTTTGGATTGATATCTATTATTAATTAGCCATTTAATCCCATCTAGTCGTAGATAATTCAACAGGGGCTTAAGCTATCCGGGATTTGGTCAAATTCCCAAAAAGGCTTCTCTGAAGATATCGCTTTCCAGCAACTCCCGGCCGCTGCCTTCACCGACGATCCGCCCGGTTTGCAGCACATACCCGCGATCCGCCAGATCCAGGGCTTCACGCACATTCTGCTCCACCAGCAGGATGGTGATGCCTTCGGCCTTGAGCCTGCGCACGGTGTCGAGAACTTCGTCCACCAGAATCGGCGCCAGGCCCAGGGAAGGTTCGTCCAGCATCAGAACCTGGGGCCGGGACATTAACCCGCGGCCGATGGCCACCATTTGCTGTTCGCCGCCGGAGAGGGTGGATGCCGGCTGGCTGCGCCGTTCATACAATTTGGGAAACAGATTGTAAACGAATTCCAGATTGCGCTGAATCTGATCGCGGTCGTCGAGAACATAGGCGCCGAGGTAAAGATTTTCCTCCACCGATAGCGGGCTGAAGAGCATTTTTTCTTCCGGAACACATACAATTCCCAGACGCACGATTTCCTCGGTGCGCAGCGCCTGGATTTCCCGGGTTTTAAATGCAATCCGGCCCTCAAAGACCGGCTGGGTTCCCATAATGGCCCGCAACAGGGTTGATTTGCCGGCGCCGTTGGCACCCAATACGCAGACGGTTTCGCCCGGGTTGACAGTTATGGAGATGCCCTGCAAAACCGGGAGCCCCGAATAGCGGACTTTGATGTTGTCTATTTCGAGAATGGGTGTATGCATGATCGGCTAATCGTCATTATATCCTGGTTGTGCTTTGATCCGAAGACCGTACTTGAGTGCTACTAAAATCCCAAATAACAAGCACCAAACTGCAAATAAATCGCAAATTCCAATAACCAATGATCGAAACCACAAGTTTAGGATTTGAATTTGGGTCATTGTTATTTGTTTGTTATTTGGTGCTTGTGATTTGTAATTTACGTGGGACTCGTCCTTTAGCTTCCATATCCACAAATGCCTCAGATGAAATATCAGATTTCTGATGCATGTTCCTTCACATACCGTTCCCCCAGATAGGCCTTAATGACCGCCGGATTACTGGCGATTTCCTCCGGATTGCCCTCGGCTATTTTCTGACCGGAATCCAGCACAATCACCCGATCGCTGATTTTCATTACCAGTTCCATGACATGCTCGATCAGCATCACGGTGACGCCCAGCTCGTGATGAATGTGCTTGATGCTGACCAGTATTTCTTCGATTTCACTGGGGTTCAACCCGGCGGCGACTTCATCCAGCAAAAGTAATTTGGGATCCGACCCCAGAGCGGTGGCCATGGTTACCCGTTTTTGGGCGGCCACCGGCAATTCGCTGACCAGGTAGTCGGAAAGTTCACGCAGGCTCAGAAAATCCAGAATTTCGGCTGCGCGCGCGCGCGCCCGGGCGCGGGAGCTGGTGCGCATAAAACAGCCGACCATGATATTTTCCTCGACATTGAGATCGCCGGCGGCGACGTATACCTGAAAGGTCCGCGCCAGGCCACGCCGGGCAACTTCGTGTGCTTTTAGCTCCGTGATGTCTTCGCCGTCAAAAAGGATGTGACCCGAGCTGACCGGATGAAGACCGGAGATACAGTTGAACAGGGTTGTCTTGCCTGCTCCGTTGGGTCCGATCAACCCGATCAGCTCTCCCTTTTCCATGGTAAAGGAAATTTCACTGTTGGCTCTTAAACCGCCGAAATCCTTGGTGACGTGCTGCACATCGAGCAGTGGCATTAGTTGCGTTTCCTCCGCCGTATTTTTTCGACGATCCCCCAGATGCCACGGGGCTCGAAGGCCGATACCGCCATGATGATCAGGGCATATATGATCAGGTCGATGCCGACCAGTCCGGCCGTTGCTCCGAGCCATTCCTTGAGATAACTTTTAAGCGGGATCAGAATGCCGGCGCCGATGATGGGGCCCCACAGCGAGCCGGCTCCGCCCAGCATGGCCATCAGGGCGATCAGGATGGATATGGGCAGGCTCATGGTGTCTTCGGGTTCGATATTTTTTATATAGCAGGCATGAAAGGAGCCCACCACACTGACAAACGCCGTGGCAATGGCATAGGTTTTGACCTTGGCCCAGTGCACGTTGACACCCAATGACCGGGCAACCTCTTCATTGTCTTTGATTGAGCGCAAATGAAAGCCCAGGCGCGATTTGCGAAACCAATTGATATAAAGAATCCCGAGCAGAAAGAAGAATAAAAGGATGTAGTAGTAGTAGATGTCTTCTTTAAAGATCAGGCGGTAAAAATCCGGCGGCTGGTATATGATCGGTGATATCTCCAAACCCCGCGCCGCGCCGACAAAATCCCAGACTTCAAAAAGATCCTTGAGCACAAGGGAGGTGGCGATGGTGGCGATGGCAAAATAGTGACCCTTGAGACGGAAGAGGGGATAGCCGATGATGAACGACCAGCCGACCGACAGGCAAACACCGATGGGCATGGATGCCCAGAAGGGGATGTCCCATCGAATCAGCATGACCGCGGTGGTGTAAGCCCCGATGCCCACGTACTGGGCCTTGCCCAGGTCAACCTGACCGCCGTACCCGCCGATGGTGTTCCAGCCCATACCGTAAAGCGAGAACATCAAAAACTGGATCATGGTGGCCATGGCAAAGGAAGAATGGGGCAAGGCGGGAAAGACCAGCAGAAATATCAATACCGCACCGGCAAAGATCAGGTCGATGCGGGGAAAATCCGAAAAGTCGAAGGTGTTTTTTATTGCTTCCATCCAAACAAGCCTCGGGGCCGAAATACCATGATCAGGAAATAAGCCAGATATACCCACATGTACTTAAATGAGGTCATGGGCACATTTGCCATCCAGTCGATTTCAAAGGTATAGGTGAAAAAGTCCCAGAATCCGGGCAGCTCAGTGATCATTCCGACCACCAGCCCGGCGAAAAAGGCGCCCGGCACGCTGCCGAATCCGCCCAGGGCCACAATGGCAAAGGCGATCATGGTGAACAGCAGGCCAATGAACGGGCTAACCGACCAGAAATTAACGATCAACGCCCCGGCCATACCGACGGTGCCGCCGCCGATGCCCCAGGCAAAGGCGTTCATACGCTGGGTGGGTATACCCATATAGCGGGCACCCTGTGCATTCAAGGCCGTGGCTCGCAGCGCCTTGCCGATTTTGGTGCGATGCATGAGCAGCCAGACGCCCCAGAAGGCCAGCACCGAAAATCCAGCGGCCGCCAGCTTGGTGGCCGGCAAAATAACGCCCATGCCGATATCAAAGCTTTTACCGACCAGGATACCGTGATGCAGGGCGCGGTCTTCGGAGCCAAAGATCAGCAGGGCCAGGTTTCTCAGAAAGAGCATCAGGCCGAAGGTGCCCAGCAGCTGGGCAATCATCGGCCCCCTCAACAAGAATCTGACGAATCCGCTGTAGCACAGGACCCCCAGCACAAAGCCCACGGCTGCTGCCAGCGGCAGGGTGAGCAGGGGATCGATGCCGGTGGCCTGGGCCGTCAGCAGGCCGGTGTACATGCCGACCATCAGAAATTCACCATGGGCAAAATTGACGATATCCATGACGCCGAAAATGATCGTAAGCCCCAGCGCCACGATCGCCAGAACCATGCCCAGCAAAAGGCCGGCGACGATTGAGCTCAGAAGGATGTCCATATGGAAGAATGCCTAAAGTGTCTAAACTTGGAAATAATGAATATACCAACTCGGTTAGGGAGTATTGGAGTAATGGAGTGATGGAGTGTTGGAAACTTGCAACCGGCAATTCATCCAGTACTCCAATACTCCATTACTCCAACACCCATTCCAAAATACCACCCCCATCCCTCCTAGCGGCAGAGGGATGAGGATGGATTGGTTATTTTTACTGCGTTAATATTTCGGAAACGGATAGATCATATCAGCCGAGGCCACATCGAAGGGGTAGACGATTTCCAACACGATGTCGCCGTTGGCGGCTTTCTGGTACTGGCCGATAAGGCCTGAGCCCAGGGTGTTCTGGCCGATTTCATCCCCGGAAGTGGAGAACTTGATGCCGGCCCACGGAACCACCAGCTCGCTGCCCGGTATGTTCAGATCGTTGGCTGCCTTCTGGATAGCGGCCGGTTCGGTGGAACCCGCTTTTTCCAGCACATGCACCCAGGTTTGCAAGCCGGTGAAGGATCTGGCGGAAGCCCCGGTCAGATCATTACCTGTTTTGGCCTTGTAAAGCGCATTGACCTGGCCGGCAACCTTTTTGACCTGTACGACCTGGGGCAGGAAAACGGTGCGGGTCAGGACCCCGACGACACTGTCACCCAGGGTGGCGCGAAACTCAGGCACCTCGAATCCGGCGTCCTGGCCCCAGATGATTTTCGGCTGCGCTTTCTGCGCTTTCATGGTTTTCATCATCAGGATGGCATCCGAGGTGTAGGAGGCAAAGAGCATGACGTCCGCCCGCGATGCCTTCATAGACCTCACTTCGCTGGACAGATCCGGCGACTCTTTGGCATACAGCATCGATTTTTTTAAATCATAGCCATATTCCTTGGCGAACTGCTGGATCAACTCGGACACGAATGATCCCCATTCGGTTTTTTCACAAGCCGAGGCCAGATTCATGATGTCCTTTTTGGGAACAGCCGTGACCCCCTTGACCTTGCCCTCGGTCAGCCCGTTCATGAATTCGAAAAGATCCTTGGTAAACCACACATCATGGGGGGTCGTGCGCCAGAACCATTTAAAACCACGGGTGGTAAGCGCCGGTGAGGTCGATGATCCGTTGATCATCGGAACGCCGTATTGCTCGGCCACGGCGCTGACGGTCTTGGTTACCGAGCTGTGATAGCAGCCCAGCAGGCCGTTCACCTTATCGTCCAAAATTAATTTTTTGGCCAGGTCCGCCCCCAGGGTGGGATTCCCCTCATGGTCTTTAAAAATGATCTCAATCTTAGCGCCCCCCATGCTGGTAATACCGCCGTTTTTGGCCATGCTCATTTCGACATCGGCCATGACGTTGTTGGCAAGCTCGACCGCCAGTTCAACACCGGCCCGTAATTCACGACCGGCAGCGGCCGCCCCACCGGTCAGCGGATAGATGGCGCCGATTTTAATAACGTTTTCAGCAACTGCGCCCGCGGGCCAAATCAGGCCGAAGGCCAGCAACAGCGTTACGAAGACCACACCCATCTTTGAAAATGATTTCATTAGCCTACCTCCTTTTTGTGTTGTACCGAGTGATGTCAACCGATGACCAACCGTAAAGACCGGTCCCAAGGTTTTGAGTGAGACGACATATAGTTGAAAGGTACTGGTCAAAGCCTGAAAACTATATAGAACTCGGAACGGCCTGTCAAGATGCCCTAGCGCTTTTGTAGGGTATCTGCAGCCCTAAAGGATCGTCAGGTCTTCGTCTCTTAAGTCGGAGACAAACATATGGCCCGGTGCATGGGTAATCACCCTGGCAAGGGGAACGGATGTTGCTGCCAGCTGGGAGGTAACGCCGCAGGCCCAGAACACAGGGATCTCATCGGGTTTGATGGTTACGGCATCACCGAAGTCTGGCCGATCCAAATCTTCGATACCGATTTTGTGCGGATCTCCCAGATGGACCGGCGCACCATGGGTCAGGTGAAAGCGGGTGGTGACCTGTACGGCTCTGATTGCCTGCTCCGGTGTCATCGGCCGCATGGTGACCACCAACTTCGCCGAAAAGGGACCGGCGGGAAGACAGGGCTTATTCGTAATATACATGGAGACATTTTTGTCCTCTTCCATGTTGCGGATGGGAAGGCCCGCTGCCACCATGGCGTTTTCAAATGAGAAGCTGCAGCCCAGCAAAAAGCTGACCATGTCGGCATCAAAATAATCACTGACATCTTCCACGTCGGATTTATACTCTCCGTTTTCAAATATCTTGTAGCGGGGCAGATCGGTGCGCAGGTCGGCATCCGGGGCAATGATGGGCTCGGTCTGCCCGGGTTCCAGAACATCCAAAATCGGACAGGGCTTGGGATTGCGCACGCAAAACAGCAAAAAGTTGAACGCTTCCTCGGCCGGCAGCATCACCAGATTGGCCTGCAGATAGCCGGATGCCGATCCGGATGTCGGAGTGGTCCATTGCCGCGACCGAATGAGATTGCGTAATTCCTGTGGCGATATATCGGGTTTCATCGTCTTTCTAACCTCCTTTTCCGAGTAAATCGGAAATTCGAAGCACGAAATGTGAAATTCGAAACAAATTCTAAATCCGAATGATCAGATCCTCCAAACCTGAATAGCGGCTATAATCATCATTTGGAGTTTAATCTGTTTTGGTCACTATAATTTTAATAATTCGAGTTTGTTTTGAATTTCGATCTTCGAATTTCGGATTTATGGGTTGGGTCAATTCAATCTGAAATGTAAGTTAGGGCGTAAATTAAATAACCATTATCTCCTCCGGAAAACAACCCAGCTGCTCAAGACCATCTTGCGTTACCACATGGGTATTCTCGATGCCGACCACCCCTTTGCCCGGAAATATCAGCTTGGGCTCCAGGGCAATGGTCATCCCTTCCTGCAACGGCAGATCCTGTCCGGCCGCCAGAAAGGGATACTCGTCCACTTCCAGGCCGATGCCGTGGCCCACAAAACGGATACGCTCCCGGCCGGCCGCTCCCATGAAGTGGTCGGCATAACCAAGCTCACCTGCTTTGGCAAGGGCCTGCTCGTAGAGCGTGCCGGATGCAATCCCCGGCGTCGCCAGGCGTTTGACCATCTGCTGGACCTCCAGCATAGCGGCATGGGCATCGATGAATTCCGGCGAAAGCGGTCCCAGAGAAAAAATCCGGGTATGATCCGACAGGTACCCATTGTAGGCAAACACGTAGTCGACCAATACCGGTTCGTGGCGTTGGATAGCCTTAAATCCCGGTCCCTGGGCGATGGCCGGGCCGGTGCCGGTACCGCCGGTGGGTGAAGCCAGGTAGCTCGGCACGGCAGCGGTCGACCCCGACATCAGATGGCCGTAAAACATTTCACTGCCCCACAGTCTCATCCGGACGACGCCCTGGTGTCCGAGCCGGCGAGCTTCGGCCTCGACTTTCCCGGCCAGCTCGAGCTCGCTCAGGCCTTCCCGCAGGATGTTGGGCACATGGCCGGCGAGCTGATCGGACAGTTCGGCGGCCCGGCGCATGATGTCGATTTCATAGCTCGATTTAATCGCACGTATCAGCCGAATGGGCTGCGACAGGTCGACAAGATCGGCGTCCGGGAAAAGACGCTGGTAGTTGAAGTACATGTTGGTCGGCAACACATCCAATTCCAAACCTAATTTGCGGGGCAGGGGATACCCGTTTGCTTTCAGAAGGGCGGGGACTTTTTTGGGGCTTTCCAGGTGCAGGATTCGTTCAATTGCCGATTCTGCCCGGGCGCGCCCGGTACTTTTGTTTATCATGAGGATCGGATCACCGTCGGCCGGCAGGTAGAGGCTGCCCTGCTGGAAGGTTCCTGAAAAATATAACAGATCCACACGCTGCAGGATAAGGGCGGCATCGATGTCGCTGTTTCTGAGGTGATCGCGAAGCTTTGCTATTCTGATATCAAGTTCCGATTTTGGTGTGTTTAATTCACTGGCATACATTTAGCTTCAATCCCATTGCAAATAAAAATGTGCAATCATCTGCAAATTCAGACTCCCTACATAAGGAACTCCCGGGATGGTGTCAAGGATATAACCCAATACTGCAGCGGGAAGTTTGCGGGAATACTCACTAAAAACTCTGATTTACTTTTGTTTAGTTGGAACTATCGTAGCTTCCCGGGAGGATTGCATATAATCCTCCTTTGTCATTCCGGACTTGATCCGGAATCCAGTGCTTTTTCGCTACTATATGCGACTGGATGCCGGATCAAGTCCGGCATGATGCTCGGAAATTAATAGTATTCTGACATTCTGAGCCAGCAGCCTTTGATGTTCGGAGTTCTTTTTTAATCGTTTTTGGACAACCTTATCAAAATATAATAGAATATAAATAGATTTATGGATACCTATAGTTAACCATGCGTACCTCAATAAAAATCGGACG
>JAFDCJ010000306.1 GCA_019312835.1 Deltaproteobacteria bacterium | reverse complement strand
TCAGGCAAAATGGTCACCTCGCCGGAGCTTGACAGCTTTCTCTGGAACCGGGGTCAGCAGCCTGAATATAAGGCCGTACCACGCCACCGAACCAGGTGCGTGTTTTACTAGCTCCATTCTGTTATGGGTAATTTGTCATGTGGCGATACTGAGGGCTTATAAGTATCTGATTAAAAAAATCACAGGCACCAAATGAAAAATCACAAATAATATCTAGATTTCAAATTCCAATAACTCAAAACATGTTTCGGTCATCGTGTATTGACTGAATATAGAACCCAATATGATAAAGGATTGAATAATGATTTCTCTTGAGGGTTATCCCTACCCTTCTACCAGAATGCCGGTACTGGCACGCAATGTGGTGGCCACCTCCCAACCCCTGGCCGCCCAGGCCGGCTTGCGCATGCTGCTTCAAGGCGGCAATGCCGCTGATGCCGCCATTGCCGCGGCCATTACCCTGACGGTGGTCGAACCGACCAGCAATGGCATCGGCGGGGATGCCTTTGCCCTGGTCTGGAACGGCAGAAAGCTATATGGATTGAACGGCTCCGGCCGGTCACCGCAGGCGTGGTCACTTGAACAGTATGCGGGAAGCAGCCAGATGCCGTCCCTGGGCTGGGGGGCCGTCACCGTGCCCGGTGCGGTGGATGCGTGGGTCAAACTGTCCCAAAAGTTCGGCCAATTGCCATTTGCCGAGCTTTTTGGGCCGGCCATCGAATACGCCCAAAACGGTTTTTGCGTTTCCCCGATAACAGCCGAGCGCTGGGCAATTGCCGCCGACCGGTACCGGGATTTTCCGGATTTCAACCGGACCTTTTTACCCCGGGGCCAAGCCCCGGTGGCCGGTGAAATTTTCGCCTGCCCGGACCAGGCCCGAACGCTTCGCCTGATCGCCGACAGCAACGGGGAGGCTTTCTATCGCGGTGAGCTGGCCGAACAGATTGTCGCTTGCGCACGGACCGGCGGCGGTTTGATGAGCCCGGGGGATCTTGCACGACACAGCTCCGAATGGGTGGCGCCCATGGCGGTCAAATACCGGAATGTCTGTCTGCATGAAATACCGCCCAATGGCCAGGGGTTGGCGGCACTCATTGTGCTGGGCATCCTGAATCAGTTTGATCTTTCGCAACATCCGGTCGATTCCGCCGACAGCATCCACCTTCAGATTGAAGCCATGAAAATTGCATTTGCGGAAGCCTACCGGCATATTGCCGATATCGGTTCCATGGAGGTAAATGCCGAAGAATTTTTAGACACCGCCTATTTGAGCCGCAGGGCTGAAGAAATATCCATGACCCGGGCATCCCGCCCCGAATCCGGGATCCCCGCCGATCACGGCACGGTCTATCTGACCGCTGCCGATCAAGCCGGCATGATGGTCTCTTTCATCCAGTCCAACTACCTGGGCTTCGGATCGGGAATCGTCATTCCGAACACCGGCATCGCCATGCAAAATCGGGGTCACGGCTTTGTGGTCGACAAAGATCACCCCAACTGCGTGGCCGGCGGCAAACGCCCGTTTCAGACAATTATTCCGGGATTTGTCACCCGCGCCAACCAGGCCCTGATGAGTTTCGGCGTCATGGGTGGCAGCATGCAGCCCCAGGGTCATGTGCAGGTAATGGTGAGAATGTTTGATTACGGCCAGAATGCCCAGGCGGCCTGTGATGCACCCCGCTGGCGGGTGGACGAGGATTTTTCGGTGGCCGTTGAACCCGGCTTTTCAGAGACGGTTATCAGCGAGCTGATACGTCGCGGTCACCCACTGGTCGAGGATGCGCAGATCTTTCCCTATGGCGGCGCTCAGATCATCCAGCGCCTGCCGGATGGATACTGTGCGGCTTCGGATCCCAGAAAAGACGGGCAGGCAGTGGGGTATTAGGAATGACGAATGTCGAAGGACGAATTGCGGAAGTCGCGTCGTTCCTCTTCTCTATAACCGACAGAATACCTTAATTCGACATTCCGCATCCGTCATTCCAAAAAGGGGGAAAAATGAAAAGATCAATTGGTGCGAAAACCCTGGTTTATCCAACACCGGTTTTTGTTGTGGGCACCTACGACAAAGACGGCAAGCCCAATGTCATGACAGCTGCCTGGGGCGGGATATGCTGTTCAAAACCCCCGTGCGTGGCCGTTTCCTTGCGCAAGACCCGCTATTCTTTTGACAACATAATCGCGCGCAAGGCTTTTACGATAAATATTGCTCCCGAGAAATATGTTAAAGAATCCGACTACTTCGGGATCGTGTCCGGCCGAAACAAGGATAAGCTGGCCGCCGCCGGGCTCACACCGGTAAAAAGCGACCTGGTGGATGCTCCCTTCATTGAGGAATTCCCGTTTGCCCTCGAGTGCCGCTTGCTGGATAGGATTGAAATCGGTGTGCATATCCAGTTTATCGGTGAAATCGTTGATATCAAAGCCGATGAAGCGGTGCTGAACGACAACGGCATACCCGATATCGAAAGCGCCAAGCCGATACTATATGCACCCGAAATCAATGCGTATTACGGCGTCGGTAAATTTCTCGGCAAGGCGTTTTCGATTGGCAAGGAAATATGACACCCAGATCCCATATCGGACCCGACCGGATCGCTTTCTATGACCCCGATCGAAAAGGCATCCTGATTCACAGAGATCAGCTCGCGGACACGCCGTTTGACGTGGGGGATCGGTTTGCGGTGCGCCAAGGAAAGCGGGAATTGTTTGCGCTGACCATTATCAAAGATGGTGACGGTGATATTGTTTTTGACAAACGCGGGATCTTCATCGAACGCACCCGCAAGATTGATATTTTGCTCGGTGGCATATTTGATGAGTATGTGTTTTATATCGAACCCGAAATACCCGGCACCATCAAATTGAAGTCCCTTGAGATTGTCATAGAAAACAACTATTAACGGGCCAACCGGACACCCGCGGCACAGCGGTGAACTGCTGTGCGCATGGGCGTTTACCGTTAGAGTAAAGCCCCGCTGTGTGAGGTGAAAAATATTTCACACTTAGGGGTCGATATATAATATAATGAAATCAAGACAATATCGATAAGGAATCGGAGGGCAGATTGAATTCTAATTTTCGCACAAGGCTGTTGGCTGGCGATGTACTGGTGGGAAGCCTTATCACCATTGCCTCGGCAGAGGTAGCTGAAATTATGGCAACGGTGGGATTTGACTGGCTGTTTATCGACACCGAGCACAGCCCCTTCAATGCCCATGGCGCACAAAGGATTATGCAGGCCGCCGGTCCCGGCTGTCCCTGTGTCGTTCGCGTTCCGGCCAATGATGACGTATGGATCAAAAAAGCACTGGATAGCGGCGCGAGCGGCATTATCGCACCCCAGATCAATACAGCGGCAGAGGCCGAGGCGGTGGTGCGAAGGTGCAAGTATCCCCCCGACGGAACCCGCGGCGTCGGTATCGGCAGGGCTCATCAATACGGCCTAAAATTTAATGAGTACATGGCGCAGGCCAACGCTGAAATCGCCGTTATTTTACAGGCTGAAACCGTTCAGGCCCTGGAAAACATATCCGAGATTGTGCAGGTTCCGGGGATTGACGCGATTTTTGTCGGTCCCTACGATTTATCCGCCAGTCTGGGTAAAATGGGCCGGTTGACCGATCCGGAGGTTAAACAGGCAGTTGAGACCATCACCCATGCCTGCCAGACAGCAGGGGTTCGCCTGGGGATATTTGCGGCAACAGCCAAAGACATGGCGCCCTTCCTTGAGCAGAGCTATACCCTGCTGGCCATCGGCACGGATGGACTGCTCATGGCCCAGAAGGCCAAAGAGATACTCCAGACCCTGAACCGCTAAACAGCCCCGCAAAGCGGGATGACATGTCTAATCCTAATAGATTAGTGTATGCCTCATGCAAGACAAATCATCGACAGCCCAACCGGCCGGTCCAACCATTGCTCCCGTTAGGCAATCCCGGCAGGATATTGCCAATTTTACCCTTCGGACGTCGATAGCCGGGCTTACGATTTTTGTGGTCTTTTTGATTTATTCCAGCAACCTGACAGGACCCTTCGTTTTTGACGATGGCAGAAACATCCGGGACAACCCCGCTATCCGGTTGACCGATCTTTCCTGGCACGGGTTAAAAGAAGCTGCAACCAAAAGCCCGCTACCCAATCGCCCCTTGGCATATGTCAGCTTTGCCCTCAATTTTTATGTTAACGGTTATCGCACCGCAGGTTTCCGGCTGGTAAACATTCTGATTCATATTCTGGCCGGCGTCTGTCTTTACTTTTTTCTTAAAACAACTTTAGGGTTGCCTGCCCTGCAGCCCCGGTTCGGAAACACCCGATGGCTGCCCTACATGGCCGTGCTTATCTGGCTGGTCCATCCCCTGCACACCCAGTCGGTGACCTATATTGTTCAAAGAATGAACAGCATGGCGGGGATGTTTTATATCCTATCCCTGTTGTGCTATGCGAGGTCCCGATTGACGCAGGTCCCCACATTCAAATGGCTCCTGGTCGCCGCCTGCTTGATGTCCGGCATTCTGGCCCTTGCTGCCAAGGAGACCGCCGCTACCTTGCCGGTTTTTATTTTGATCTATGAATGGTTTTTTTTCCAGGACCTGAGCCGTGAATGGCTGAAACGGTACCTGCCGTTTATCACCGGCGTACTCATCCTGCTCATCGGGATCGCCTTCATATACCTGGGTGGCCATCCCCTGGAAAAAGTCCTGTCGCGGTATGAAATGCGCGATTTTACCCCCGCCCAACGTGTTCTCACGGAATTCCGGGTCGTGATCTTATACCTGACCCTTTTACTATTCCCGCACCCGAAGCGCTTGAATCTGGATTATGATTTCCCCCTATCAAACTCCCTGGTGGATCCGATAACAACGCTCCTGGCGCTGCTTGCGATCATCGGGTTGGTGGCAGGCTCCCTGTGGCTGGCCAAAAAAGAGCGACTGATATCTTTCTGCCTCCTGTGGTATTGCGGCAATCTGGTGATCGAATCATCGATCATCGGTCTTGAAATCGTATTTGAACATCGCACCTATTTGCCCTCGATGATGCTGATCCCGGTGGCCATTATCCTGGTAGACCGCTATTTCAAATCTAATATCCTGAAAGTCGCCGCCATCTGCTCGATAACCCTGGTATTTGCGGCCTGGACCTATGAACGCAACGCCATATGGCGCAATCCCGTCAGCCTGTGGCGCGATGTGGTCGCCAAATCCCCCCAAAAGGTCCGGCCTCACAACAATCTTGGCAATGCCCTGAAACATCAGGGAAAATATGAAGAGGCCATTGCTCATTTCAACAAGGCCTTGGAGATAAATCCCGGTTATGCCAAGGCCCACAACAACCTGGGAACTGTTCTGGCCGCCCAGGGTAAAACAGATGAAGCCATCAGGCATTTCGGAATCGCCCTGTATATCAATCCCGGCTATGCGGCCGCCCATAGCAATGTCGGTGTAGCCCTTGCGGGCCGTGATGAGATTGAAAAGGCCATCGTCCATTTCAAAGAGGCGTTGCGCTTGGAACCGAACTACGCCAAGGTTCACAGCAACCTGGGCGCCGCGCTTGTCCGCCAGGGGAATTTGCAGGAAGCCCTCGAGCATTTCCATATCGCCTTGCAACTCAAGCCGAATGATGTCCAGACCTATAGAAATCTGCAAATCTGTCTCAAGCTCATCAAGCAGAATAAAAAATAAATTCTAAACTTGACACATGCCGCCGTATGTGTTCCTAAATAGTCTTGCCCAACTATCCTGCAGCAATCCTGGCCCGTACAAAACGGACACAATGACCTGTTAAACTTTTTACAACTTATTCATGCCCATTTATTGCCCGGCAAAGAGCTGCCATGGGGAATTATTCGATCGGGATACGCTTGTGAATAAGGTGGAAAAATTATCTAATTAATTCGAAAAGATACACTATGCCAGCGTGGATCTGGATATTTGTCATTATTACGGGGAGTCTGTTCGCCATTAAAATGGCGTATGTCCTTTGCACCGCCATGGTTTTGCCCACAACCCAGGGGGCCCTGTTTGTCTCCACCTCCAGGGCAAGAATCAGGGCTTTTATCAAGGCGGTACCCATGAAGACCGGAGAAATTCTGGTGGACCTGGGCTGTGGTGACGGCCGCATTCTTCGTCAGGCGCACAAATGCTACCGGATCAAGGCCATCGGATATGAAGTGAATTTGATGGCTTATCTCAAGGCACGCGTGCTCAGTTTGGGCTTTAAAAACATTGAAATCAGACGCCGGAATTTCTGGTCGGCCAACCTGTCCGAGGCCGATGTCGTGGTTTGTTATCTATATCCGGATGTCATGAAAAAATTATCCGCCAAATTAAAGGCAAATCTCAAACCGGGTGCCGTGATCGTAGCGTGCAATTTTATGTTGCCCGGCTTTGAACCCAGCAGGGTTCTACATCCAGCCGGTACGCTGCACAGTGACCCGGTTTATATTTACCGTACGGGATGACATGAATTTTTTATTCGCCGGACCGCAGGATGAAGCCGCCCTGAAGCAGTTCCTGGAAGCCAACGGCCTGCTTCACCAGGACATCGATCCGGATAATTTAAAACATTTTTTGCTGGCACAGGATGGATCTGAGATTGCCGGCGTTGTTGGCCTGGAGATCAGAGAGGGCGATGCGCTCTTGCGATCACTGGCGGTAGCCGAAGGCTATCGCCAACAGGGGCTCGCCACGACACTGATCGAAAAAATTGAAACCTATGCACGATCTTTGAAAATCCGCACCCTGTATCTGCTCACCCTGACAGCAGAAGAATTTTTTGCAAAGCGGAATTTTCAGAAGACCGTGCGCACCAGTGCTCCGGCCGGTATTCAGAAGACAGCTGAATTCAAGGGGCTTTGCCCGGCCAGTGCAGCTTTTATGACCAAACGGCTTTGATAATGTTTTACAATAGAAGCTGTTTCAAAATTGCAGATTGCGTTCAAGGGCAAGGCGTCGATTCGGTTTTAAAGCGGCGCGTACACGCAGCGCGTGAGCGTATTAAACGGAATCGGGCCCACCTTTGAATAGTAAGAACGATGGGTTATCCAGCTAGGCTGGGCAACGCAGCCATTGGGGGCAAGATGCAATTTTGAAGCAGTTTATAGATGAAGGTGTGGACGTTCATGCGCTACCAAGGGGTGTGGGAGATTCAGATGACGGAAAAAATTCTGGAGAAGATGAAAAAAGGGGTGTATTATCCCGGCAATCATCTGGGGAAAAGGGGCGAATTATCTGATCTGGTCAAAAAGGGGTATCTCCAAAAAATGGATGGATCTTTTCTTTGCGGGCCGGACAGTGAACCCAACTACTGTTTGACTGATAAAGGACTGAGCTATAGAGGTCAAAGGCTGAAATGACGCGGGCGGCAGGGTTTCATGGTTTCCCCAACCGGCGATATTATCTTTCGACGTCCGCCTATTGTTTGAGGCTGCCACCAAGCGCAATGGTTCCGGGTTGATGAAGCTCGTCAAAGATCCTGCCGAACAAACCACGGCCGTAACAGACATCATCCTGGCCCTGGTCGCTTGCGGTGGTGTTCTGCTTCTGCAGTGGTCCCCGCTGAAAACCGGCGGACCGTGGCGCATTCCTGTCTGGTCGGGGGCTATCGGATTAATCGGGCTGGCCGCAGCACTGGGTGCCGTGGCCCACGGACTGACTTTAAAACCAAACCATCACAACCGCATTTGGCAGGTGCTGAATCTGGCGCTGTCGCTTGCGGTTTCCCTTTTCGTCGTCGGGGTCATGAACGACCTGTGGGGCACTGAGCTATCCCAAAAGGCGCTGCCGTTAGTACTCCTGACCGGTCTGGGGTTTTATTTGACGACCCTGCTCTATCCCGGAATATTTTTTGTATTCATTGTATATGCGGTACTGGCGCTCGCGCTGGCATTCGGTGCTTACTTGTTTCTAGCGGTCAAGGGGGTTCCCGGGGCAGCATTCATGGCAGGCGGTGTGCTGCTCAGCATCCTAGCCGCCGGGCTGCAGGCCCGAAAATCAATCGCCTTCATTTTGATCTGGAAATTCGATCACAATGGCATCTATCACATGGTTCATACCCTGGGATTGCTTTTATTGATTGCTGGACTCTGGATTTCATCCATAGGCTAAGGGAAGGACATGCTTGATAAAATAAGAGCATCCAACAGGCGTAATCGACAATTATAAATCCCAAATAACAAATCACAAATAACAAACAAATTCCAATGACCGAAATTCAAAACTGCAAAGCGAGTTGTCTGAGGGCCTGATCATCACGTTTTGGTCATTGCATATTGATACTTGATTTTTATTTGTATTTTGGTGCTTGGAATTTGGGATTTTAAGATTAGCATAGTAAAGGGACTATCTTTCAAGTCGCTCTGAAAAGTTCAAGGAGTTTATCGCATTTGGATCACGAAAACATAATAGATGATTTGCTGGATGACCTGCGATCTCTGCGGTTTGGAGCGCCGGTCACCCATGTTTACAACCCGCTCGATTACGCACGGAAGCCTTATTCCCAGTATTGCCGGCGCTATGGCACACCACCCAAGGAAATCGTTCTGGTGGGCATGAATCCGGGCCCCTGGGGCATGGCCCAAACCGGCATTCCTTTCGGGGAAATTACGGCGGTTAAAGAATGGATGAAAATCGAAGCACCGGTTGGCCAACCGGCCAGCGCGCACCCCAAGCGCCCGGTGCTGGGTTTTGCATGCAGGCGAAGCGAAGTCAGCGGCCGACGGTTGTGGAGATGGGCACAGAAAACGTTTAAAACCCCCGCTAATTTTTTCTCACGGTTTTTTGTGGCCAATTACTGTCCGCTGCAATTCATCGAATCCAGCGGACGCAACCGAACGCCAAACCAGCTGCGCGGGGATGAAAAAAGCCTCCTGCTGACCGCCTGTGATAAGGCCCTGAAGCGCACCATAGAATTGTTGCAGCCCCGTTATGTTATCGGCGTGGGCAAATTCGCCCAGGAACGCGCCGGTGCGGCCATATCAAATCCAGCCATCACCGTCGCCGGTATCACCCATCCCAGCCCGGCCAATCCAAGGGCCAATCGCGGCTGGGATGCCCTCGTCCGGCAGGAACTCCGGGATCTGGGAATAAAATTTTGATGGCCCCAAGCGCTTGTGTTAAGATGCGGGCAATGTGTGCGTAACCATAAAAGGCAATACCGACAGGGTTGTTTTTAGCAAAACGGCAGGGTGACAAAATCATCCTCGGTCTCCTTTTATCAAAGAGGGAGGATGCAGACCGTCCCGGTTGGGCGCCCTCTTTCTTGAAAGAGGGGTGGGGATCTATATCAGACAATCATTTCGGTAAAAGATAAATTCTGTGCAAAATCCGATGGACCTCAAATATAACAATTCGAAAATTAACTGGAATCCCCTGCACAGGACAAAATTGCGAATTCAATCTTCATCATGCAGATTTTTAGGCGGCGCTTTGCTGCTGGGCGTGCTGCTGGCTATAGGCTGCTCCGGCACCCGTGCGCCCCGCCAGCAACCGACCGGCAATGCGGCAACGCCTCAAGGCGTGGTCAAAGAGGCAACCATTGAAAAAATCAGTGCCCTGCGCAATGATTTGGCCGATCTCAACGAACGGGCAAACATGCTGGAAGCCGGACAGGTTGCGGAAACGGCCATCACCTACTCCAGCGACCTGGCCGCAGAATATGACCTGGTACGGCCCGCCGTCCTGCACAATGTATTTGTTCGAATGGGCATCAAAGATCGCGGTCTTTGCTACCACTGGGCAGAGGATTTGATGCAGCGGCTGCAGCAGCTGGATCTGAAGACCTATCAGCTTCACTGGGGGGTGGCGTATCGCGGCAGCGAGCTGCGGGAACACAACAGCGTCGTTATCACTGCCAGAGGCGAACCTTTCGAAACGGGAATGGTGCTGGACCCCTGGCGCAATTCGGGCGATCTGTACTGGGCCCTGATACAAGGGGATGAATATCCGTGGAAGGAAAGGCCCGCAGAAGAGTGGTAAATTAAGGACAGCTAATTAGACCAATGTGGCTGCAAGGTTTTGAATTTTCAAATAACAAATCACAAATATCAAATAAATCACAATGACCAAAATTCAAAACATGATCTGACTGAGAGCTGCGGGCTAGTCCCAGCTGCAGATCCATTCACGTGCCGATTGTTTCGGTCATTGGAAATTGGGTATTATTTGTAATTTGGTGCTTGTGATGTGGAATTTTATTCTCGGGTTTTACTCGAATTAGATTAATAGCTTCAAAGGAGCCCCATGGAATTATTCGAACTAGTAAAAGCAGCGCAAAAGAGAATTGAGGGTCATGCCCATGTGACACCTGTCATGACGTCTCGAACCTTGAATGACATGACAGGGGCGCAGGTCTTTTTTAAATGTGAAAATTTTCAGCGCATGGGGGCCTTCAAGTTTAGAGGTGCGTTTAATGCCATGTCCCAGCTGACGGAAGAACAGAAGAAACGCGGCGTCATCACGTATTCATCAGGCAACCATGCCCAGGCTGTCGCCCTGGTGGGGCGCTTGTTGGGAATCCGCACGGTGGTGGTCATGCCCGACAACGCGCCGGTAATCAAACGCGAAGCCACCGAAGCCTATGGGGCCAGCGTCGTCGGATATAATCCCGATGAAACCACCCGCGAAGACATATGCCGCGACCTTGAAAACCGGCACGGTCATACCCTGGTGCCACCCTATGATCATATCAACATCGTGGCCGGGCAGGGAACCGCAGCCAAAGAATTGTTGGACGAGGTTGAAAAACTGGATGTGCTGCTGGTGCCGTGCGGCGGCGGTGGACTGTTAAGCGGATGCGCGGTGGCCGCTAAAGGAATGCAGTCGACCTGCCGGGTGATCGGAATTGAACCGGAAGTGGCCGATGATGCCACCAAATCATTTCATACCGGCAAACTGCATACGGTAAAAAACCCCCCCACCATCGCCGACGGTACCCGAACCCCGTCGCTGGGAAACGTTACATTTCCCCTGGTGTTGGAGTATGTTGACGGCATGAAAACGGTGACTGAAAAGGCAATTATGGATGCCGTCAAATTCCTGCTTTACCGCATGAAACTGGTGGTCGAACCATCGGGTGCCCTCGGTCTGGCCGCGATACTGGGTTCGTCCGTAAAACCAAAGGGCCGGGTTGGCATCGTTCTCAGCGGTGGTAACATCGACGCTGCAACGATGAAAATGATACTGGACTCATGAAGGCAAATTTTGCCGCAACCGGATAGATCATTGACCGTTACCATAATATCGGGTATGCAGGATAACCAAGGAGTATAACATACCAAAATAGTCCTGACCAACGACATATCCTCTCCCAAGGTGTATGTGCACAAGGAAGATTTGATGAAGGTTTACACGGGTACCGGTGATCGGGGGAAAACCAGTCTTTTCAGCGGCGAACGCGTCTCGAAGGCCAATTTACAAATTGAGGTCTATGGCGAAATCGACGAGCTCAACTCGATTATTGGCGCCCTGGTTGCAGCCCTTGCCCCTGAGCAAACGGATCTGGTGGATGAACTGGAGCACATTCAATCGAATCTCTTTGACATCAGCGCAATTCTGGCCACCACTCCCGACTCTCCCTCCATGAATCAGCTTAGAAGTTTTTCCCGGGAAGAATTCGATGCGCTGGAGAAGACCATTGATGCGCGGCAGGATAAATTAACTGAACTTAAAGGATTTATTTTGCCGGGCGGTCATATGACAGCTGCCTGGAGTCACATTGCTCGAACGGTCTGCCGGAGAATTGAACGGCAGATGGTCTCCTTTCTGGCTGAATATTTCCAGGGGGAGATTCCCGAACAATACCGCAATGCCCAAATTTATTTAAATCGATTATCGGACTATTTTTTCGTCGTCGCCCGCTATTGCAATCATATATCCGGCACGGCTGAAAAGCTCTGGAAAAAATGAGACAATTACGGCCTGTGGAAGCGAACTCCGAAATTTATTCAACAGAACTTCTCGATCGCCGCTGGCTTTCAAAAAAAACCATTGAACTAAAGCTGGTAAAACCACCCCTGTTTACTTTTAACCCGGGCCAACGGATATGCCTGATTCATAAATCTGTAGAAAGGGACTACTCGCTGGTATCCGCTCCAGCTGACACAGATCTGATTCTGTGTATTCGCAAGGTTCACACGGGTATCTTGTCTTCCCAACTAAGCGAGATCGCCCTGGGAACTCGCCTGCGGTTTACCGGACCGCATGGTTATTTCACCTTCAAGCCGTCTAACCGCCCGGCCATATTTGTTGCCACCGGAACCGGTCTGGCACCCTTCTGCTCCATGGTGCGATCCGGAATAACCGATATTGCGCTGTTACACGGCGTAAGCCTTGCAGCCGATCTTTATTACGCTGATTTCATAAAGCCCGCTGTAAAACACTACATACCATGCCTTTCGAAACCCAATGGTTCGCCAGAAGACTGTTTTAACGGGCGAGTGACCGATTATCTCCAAAAAAATTTGCCTCCGGGTAAATACGATTTCTATCTCTGCGGCAGCAGGGACATGATCCATGATGTCACCGTGCTGGTGGACGAGCGGTTTGAAGGCTCACTGATTTACACGGAAATCTATTATTAGAGGTTATCATCTAATTCCAAAATCGCGAACTGAGGCGTCAGAATCTTTTTCATGTAATGCCCGCGTAGGCGGGCATCGAGAATTATCCATTCGAGGCAGCTGACAACCTCTGGATTCGCTTTTTGCGGGAATGACGAGCAGGGTCGCCCATGGTGGCTGCCCTCAGTAAACCGGCACTGCCGCCAGCTCTACTATTTTACTATTTATCTGATCAACTATTTAACTAACCACTGGAGGCTAAATGAAGTTCGAAGCAATTGCAAGAGAAGCGGTTCATTTGGACCCGAATGACAACCTGGCACGCAGATCAATTCCCAACGAAATCCGCCGCGATCCGCTGACCGGCCGGACCGCAAGGATCTGTCACTTCAGGGACCTCATTTGGAAGAAGCCGGACCTGGACCAGTTGGTGGCCGGCACCGAATCCTGGTGCCCCTTCTGCCCGGACAAAGTGTTCAAGGTGACGCCCTGCTTTCCTGAGGAAATTATTCCCGAAGGCCGCATGACCCTGGGCGAAAAGGTTTTGTTTCCGAACATCGCCCCCTATGACCGGCTCAGTGCGGTGGCCACCCTGGGAGATCGGCATTACATACCCATGACGGAAATCGAGCCCGGCCGAATCGCTGACGGATTTCGCCTGGCCATCAAATACTTCCGCCACCTGGAAGACATGCAGCATCCGGAGTCAGTGTACCACCTGATCAGCTGGAATTACATGCCGGCCTCGGGCAGCTCTATTCTCCATCCCCACTATCAGGTGTTTGCAAGCGCATTTGCCCCCAATTTTCTGCGCGAGAAACTGGAGGCCGCCTGGGACTATGCGGAGAAACACGGTTCCAATTACTGGGATGATCTGGTGACGGCGGAAAAAGCCACCGCCAAACGCTATCTCGGCAAGATTGGCCGCACCCAGTGGCTGACGGTGTTTGCGCCCCTGGGGGCTGTGGGGGATGTAACCGCCGTGGTTCCGAACATCAGCTCAACTCTCCAACTCACCGATCAGGACCTCGACGATCTGGCGTTGGGTCTGACGAAGCTGATGGCCGCCTACGACCGGATGGGAATCTACAACTTCAACATGAGCTTTTTCTCAGGTGCCGTAGAGGATAAGCACGCCCGCTTTCACCTGGTTTTCTCACCACGGATCTATTTTAATCCATCCATCGGCACCCCTGACGTGGCCGCCCTGGGCCGCCTGTTCGGCGAAAGTGTCTGCATGGGGTTTCCGGAAGAAATTAACGCGAAGCTAAAGGTAGAGTTTGAATAGCTTAAGAGTTCGTGAGCGGTTAAGGCCATAAGTAAAAGCCAACATATGATTATATAGAGGTTTTGTCAGCACCAGCGATGCTGTGATGTTCATTTCATATCTGCAAAAATCGTCAAGTTGTAAATGTGGCAAGTGTTCTCAAATTTCGAAACAAACGTTTTTTTTACCGATTATCTCAATATTTGCATTCGCTGGATGTCTGGTTTGTTGGCAAAAAATCAAAACCGTTTGGGTGCAGGAATAGGAGGTAAATGTGGAAGCCCTTCTTTTAGAGCGCATAGGAGACTATTTTGATTTCGTTGATTTTAGCAACGGTCTTCATGGACTGGCCATAGCAGACGTAGCGGGTCATGGGGTATCGGCCAGCCTTCATATGGCCAGCATACAGGCTTTGCTGCGAACCTTAGTACCGCTCAGCCAATCGCCTTCCGAGGTAATGCGCCAAATACACAAGTTGTTCATACACAATATTCGCTTTGAAACATTTGTAACGTTTTTCATTGGAGCCTTTGACTCATCAACACAGACACTCTCATTTAGTAATGCGGGCCATCAACCAGCACTGGTGCTACACAAAAACAAAAGCAAAAAAGAAGCCTTAGAGATGTTGTGGCCAACGGGAGCTGCTATCGGGTTGGTTGAAGACGCTGAGTTCGCAGAGAAAACAATTGAACTAAATGAAGAAGATCTTCTTGTGTTATATACAGATGGAGTCACCGAGGCTGTGAACCCTCAAAATCAGGAATTTGGCCGGGAGCGCCTAATAGAGCTGAGTAAACAAGTAAATAAGGGATCAGCTAAGCAAATCGTTCAGAAAATAAGGCAGGGAATAGAGGAATTTAGCGAGGGCAGACCGTTCGCCGACGATACCACGATTGTGATCTGTAAATTCAAATAGTAAATTTAAAGTTTTAACTCCAAACCGGCAGGAATACCGCTATCGAACTCAGGTTTATTGGTAGATCTATAACCCGTGATACCCTCAACAAAGCGCAATTTAGCCTCAATTGCAGATTTCTCTTCTATCACCGGTTTTGACACACAGGAAAATGCTTTGATATTCGTTTTATATCTGTAATTTGGGCAAAGTTGTGATTATCAAGATAACTTAACATCGGCGATCCGATAAAATCGAGCTAAATTTAGAGCATATATTTAATATTGCCGGATGCTCGACAATCTCACGATATTCTGTGATTCGTGGCAATACTGGTAAGCGCTCACCAGATTAGAGAATTACTTGGAATGCGTTGAAAGGCCGAACTATGGAAATACGTGAAGCAGTTCCAGATGATAACGATGTACTGAAAAAGCTTCAGGCCAAATGCCCGCAAGGTACCGATTTGATTGTATCTGTTGTCAATACACCTGATTTTTTTGCCAGAGCTAAAGCATATGAATCATACAAGGTTTACGTTGCGTGCGAAGGAGACACAATCATTGCTTCAAGCGCCTGCGCACTGCGAAACGCCCTTGTTAAAGGCAAACTTAGTCGAGTGGGATACTCATTTCAGACATTCGTCCACCCCAACCACCGGAAAAAGAACCTGGCAAAACGCCTGCTTCAAAACATGGAGGATGACTTAATACAAAATGGTGCAGTGCTTGTTTATGGCTTGATCATGGAAAGAAATCTGCCATCGATCAAGCTCGTTGAAAGTCTGGGTTTCAAATTACACCGCAAGCTTGTAATGCCAGGCTTAATAATTAGAAAAGAGGTAGCCACACCGTCTGGAGAAAATATTAGGTCTGTCAGGACGGATGATTTGACAAATGTGGCCAAATTGCTAAACGAAACCTGGCAGAATCACGATTTGTATGAACCAGCATCAGCTGATATTTTAGCTCGATTCATCAGCCGAACCCCTAAATTCTCAATGGAAAATTTGCTTGTATTGGAAAATAGGGGAGAGATCTTGGCCTGCTTGGGCTTTTGGGACTGGAGCAAAGTCATGAAACTCACTTTGCAATCACTTAATTTAAAGATGAAGACAATCAGTCGTTTGTTGTTTATAACTCGAGTATTGCCGAAAGTTCTTAAACCGGGTGATGAATTGAATCAGATCATGCTTATTTCAATTGGATATAAAGAACCATCTCATCTAGCCATTCTCATAAGATACATTAATAACATCGCCTTTAAAAAAGGTATCAAGCAAATTTTTTGCATTAGCGAACGAAAGCATCCTATGCTAAATAGCTTGGAGGGATTTATTCGGATTTCTACTAATATTTCTCTTTACGTTAAACCGCTTAAAGATAACTTAAAGCTCCATGAAGCCCCAGTTTTTGTGGATGGCATTGACATGTAATGATGGTTCCACCTTTTAATCAAGGGCTAACCCTGCACAGCAGCTGGAAAGGTAAACAGCGAAGCTGAGTTTTTCGATAGATTTAAGGGACCTCTAATTAACCGTCAGAATTCTACAACCAGAAATATGGATGATATTATCAATTCCAGTTTTCGGTGCTTAATTGCATGTTTCTGCTATCGATCAACACTTTTGAAATCGTCATAAATATTTGATATTCAGATCATATCTTTAAAATCCGTCAAGTTGTGCTATTGGCAAGAAAACCCAACTTTTTCACAGCCTGCATCGCACACCTTATGATAACCATCTAACCACCCTATTTAACCCTGAACGCCTGAATCTGGCTGTAATTACTGTCTATCAATTTCTTCAAAAAATGTAACCTTTTGGCCTGTCAACCGTTTTACTATTGAGATGCTGTAAGCGAAAGCTGATCTCTTTTCTGAAAAGATTTTTTTAAGTCTCTATCTCAAACTCACCTCTTACTGATGCGGCACGCGCCTTGTGCTGAGCGATATCTATTCTGACTTTAAAATACCCGGAACGGAGCAGTTATTGGCGCGTCGCTTTTTTGCCAGCCTGAAATGCGAAAGGAGGATTTACGATTGAAAAGCAAACCGGCTGTTGGCGGTCGTCTTTTTTGACAATGTCTATGGGTCTGGTTTTTACCGCGTCAAAATATGCCTTAGCGCGAGTCTAGGAGGCAAGACTTTTTGAGAGCTAATTGTAGACGCAGGCATGGTATTGCTTTGGTATAGTCCAAAGAAACTGCTGATCCATAGAGATAGAACCCTCGGAAGAATAAAGGTGATAGACAACTTTGTTGATTGGGAATTTTCTGATTTTCCTGAGGCCTTTCCACACCCAAACTATCCATTTGATTAAATGAGGGAGGAAACTGATGATGCACTATTTTAAAAAGAAATTCCCGCAATTTTTTGCATTGCTACTGTCAATGTCCTTTCTTTTTTTACCCACCACTGGAACCGCAGGGGATCCATTGTGGGATGTAGAACCTGAGGAGGAGAATCCATCAAAGTACTACGACTCTATACTTTATTCTGAGATAGCACCAAAGTTGCGCGAGATCGAAGTTAACAGTAACCGGGTCAAGGTTGATGTGATCGGCCAATCTGCCGGAGGGCGCAACCTGTTCCTGGTCACCCTTTCGGCCCCGGAGGCTTTGGGGTGTCTGGGCCAATACCAGGCCATCCGCAACACCATGCTGACAGATCCCGAAAAAGCCCAGGAGATGATCGACAAGTTCGGCGATTTCAAGGTGCCGGTGTTCATCAACGGCAGCATCCACGGTGACGAATACCCGGGAACGGATGCCGCCATTCGATTGATAGAGACCCTGGCCTATGAGAATAGCGAGGAGGTCCAGGCAATTTTGGCAAATGTTATCCTGCTGGTGAATGTGGTCCAGAACCCGGACGGACGGGTTCTGGGGACGCGTTATAATATCAATGGGTTCGATATAAATAGGGACTTCATCACCCAATCCCAGCCCGAGACCCGGGCCACTGTAAAAATCCTGACCGAGTGGAATCCAATGGTCACATTGGATTTGCATGGGTTTGTCACTCCGATGCTGATCGAGCCCTGTACGCCGCCCCACAACCCCAACTATGAGTACGACCTGTACATCAAATGGGCATTTGATCAGGCCCTGGCAATGGAAGCCGAGCTGTTTGCTCAAACCGGCTTAGCTGCTCAGATACCGATAAGAGACGATCCCTCGGCATGGGACGACTGGTCCCCGATCTACACCCCGATGTATGCCATGTATCACGGTTCCTACGGTCATACGCTGGAAACGCCCCATGAGCCATGGGGTGAACTCACTGTCGATGCCCACTATGCGGCCGTATGGGGTGCCCTGAAGTTTGTGGCCGAAAACAGAGAAGGCATGATCAATGATCAAATCGAGATTTTCAGACGCGGATTTCTTGACCTTCCCCAGGTACTGATTCCATTTGAAATTCTGGAAGAATTGCACTTCGATCAGTTCAACGAGCTGACGCTCCAGGAATTTCCGGCCGCCTACGTCATCCCGGCTGATGACGGCTTCCAGGTCAGCCCGCATCAACCTGCCCGACTGGTGGACTTTTTGCTTTTTAACGATGTCCAGGTGGAAAAGGCAAGCAATGGCTTTAACCTCGATGGCGTCTATTATCCCGAGGGCACTTATGTGGTCTGGATGGATCAACCCAAACGCGGGTTGGCCAATATGATCCTCGAAGACGGTCAGGATTTATCCGACATAGAAGGGTTGCTCTTCTACTCACCCCCGGCAGTGTGGAGTCATCCCCTGTTGTGGGGGATTGAACGGGTGGTAATGGAAGAAAAACTTTCCTTGCAGACGATTGCGGTCGATAAGCCCGACGCCCCCCAGGGATCTGTTACGGGCGGCTCCGGGTCGGCCTATGCCTATCTACCTACCAGCATCGCAGCCTTTCAGGCGACCAACGACCTGTTGGCCCGCGGCCTCACCCTTTACCGTATGGCGGAGTCATTCACCGATTCGGGACGCAGCTTTCCTGCCGGTGCCGTCATCGTGCCGGGTCTGCCCGCCCTGGCCGACGAGTTGGCCAACCAGTATGCCCTGGATGTCTCAGCCCTCAGCAGCATTCCTGAAACCGCGGTCTTGATGAAAAAGCAGAAGATCGCCGTCTATGGCGATGAGGGTGTAATGCACTGCCTGAAAACGCTGGGCTTCGATTTCGATGAGGTTTCACCCGGTGAATTGAATACCGGCGCCATCGCGGGATACGATGTCTTTTTGAACCGGGACCTGAAATGGTCCCGACTCAACAGAGCCGGAAAGGCCTCGATGGCGGCATGGTTTGCAGCCGGCGGCGACTATATCGGCCTTGCCTGCCAGGGCGTGGGCACCCAATTTGCAATCGACGCCGGAATAGCTGACGTCGCGTATGTTTCGGTCGCAGGAAACGCGATCGTAAAAATCGGTTACAATCCGGATGATACCGTATCAGCCGGATTCCTCGAGGACGGCTTTGCGTTTTTCTATTATCCGATGTGGTTCACCGACTATGACGGCATGGATGTCTCAGCGCACCTCGACGGCGGTGATTTCCTCGTATCGGGCTTGTGGCCCGGGTGGCAAGCCAGCGGTGCCAACGGCATGCCGGTTATCGTGCATGGAGAAAAGGGCGACAAAGGAATTCAGGATACGGTGCTGATCGGTATCGATCCTACTTTCCGCGGACATCCGGAGAACACCTTCAGGCTAGTGGGAAATGCCATTTTTGCTGGTCTGGATTAACAGCAGAAATAAATTTTCAAATTGATAAAACGGGCAGAGTCAGTCATGGCTCTGCCCACACATTTTTATTGACCGTAAAATATCGATTAAATTGAAGTATCTGCTATTGAGAATATTCCTGAATTCCTCAGCTCCTTAATTACTCGGTTTCCTTTTGCTCATCCTCCTCCGTGTGAATTTTGATGCGCTTGAACACGAGGTCATTCATCTTCTGGGGCGTTACGGCGCGCTGGGTCGCCAATTCGCCGATGCCGGCCTTAAAGGCATCGACGTCGTGAAACGGGTGAGTGCCTTCCACAATCGCTAAATCGGGGTATTCGGTTCGAATGGCCGCCACAAATTCTTTCACAAACGGGCAGACCTGAGTCAGGCAGGAAGTCAAATGCAGGGCCTCGATGCCGTACTCTTTTAGGGCTTTTACTTTTTGCCAGATTCGCTGGGTTCCCATCGCCGTCGGGCATCCGCCGCAGCTGATGATGCCGACCAGCTCCGGTGGATCATCTTCCGTATAATGCTCAAACATCCCCTGCCGGCCCCGCAGGTTTCCAAAACAGCCGATCATCACACAGTCCATGTCCCTGGTAGTTGCCTCACAACCTAAAATACCAACTTTCGGCATTTTCCTTTCCTTTATCGATGAAAATATTTTTAAAAACGTAATTTTTGATCTGGGAATAGCAACTTTTCGCAAAATCAAGGAAATCGAAGAATTGCGGGGAGGCGCACTGTCAGTGCGCCGCACAGGTAATTCTGAAGATTGACGCAGATATTGCGGAAAAGGGCTGTGTCCAGATCAAAAATTCAGGTTAGCCAGCGTTTGCGGCGTTTATAAAACTTCGCGTCCTTATAGCTGCGTTTGGTGCCCATCTCGGTCAGTCCCAGATAAAACATTTTAATGTCTTCATTTTCTTTCAGCTTTTCAACCGAATCGTCGAGCACGATTTTACCGTTTTCCATCACATAGCCATGCTCGGCAATGGACAGGGCCAGATGGGCGTTTTGCTCCACCAGCAGCATGGTAATGTTCTGTTCCTGGTTGAGGCGCTTTAAAATGTTAAAAATCTCGGCAACCAGGATCGGACTTAACCCCAGAGAAGGCTCATCCAGCATCATCAATTTGGTTCGCGACATCAGGGCGCGACCGATCACCAGCATTTGCTGCTCCCCGCCGGACAGATATCCGGCCAATCGGTTGCGCAGGGGCTTGAGCGCCGGAAAATATTCGAATACCATATCGTAGCGCTCCCGGATTACTCTGCGGCTTTTGCGGGTCCGGGTGGCGGCAATCAGATTTTCGTGGACCGTCAGGTTTTCGAATACACAGCGACCCTCCATCACCTGAAAAATCCCCAGGCGGACAATATCTTCAGGCTCCAGCTCGTTGATCCGCCGGCCCATAAATTCGATCGTACCGCCGGTGACCTCCCCCTCTTCTGTCTTGAGCAGGCCGGAAATGGCCTTCAGGGTAGTGGTCTTGCCCGCGCCGTTGGCACCCAGCAGCGCCACGATCTGGCCCTCCTCGACCTGCAGCGAAAGACCCTTCAGAACGAGAATGACGTCGTCGTAGATGACCTCTATGTTGTTGACGTTTAACATGACTTGCTGCCTTGGATCATAATCAGGTAATATCCTTCTGAGGTTCTCTCCACTAAGGGTTCAGGGTTGCTCTGAATTTCAGATCCTCCGAACCGCCGAAACCGCCGGCGGCGAATGAACCTTGAACCCTGAAGCTTTGAACCTATTTCTTTTGGATCTTCTCCTGCAACACAAACCGCTGGATCTTGCCCCCTGACGTTTTGGGAATGCTGTCGGTAAACTCGATCCAGCGCGGATACTTATAGACGGCGATACGGTCCCTGACAAATGCTTTGAGATCTTCTGCCAACTCGTCAGACGGCGTGGCATCCTGGTTTAAGACGATAAACGCATAGGGCTTGATCAGATCATCTTCGTCCTGGTAGCCCACCACGGCGCTTTCGGCCACGGCTTCATGCTGGTTGATCGTATGCTCAACTTCCCGGGGAGCCAGCCATTTGCCGCCGACCCGCAGCATGTCGTCGCTGCGGCCCCGGAAGTAATAATACCCGTCGTCGTCGACCAGATAGCGGTCGCCGGTGACAAACCATTCGCCCAGCATATTGCGCCGGGTTTCCGCTCTCTGGTTCCAGTAGACCGATGCCGTCGAACCGCCTTTAACCTGGAGATTGCCGATCTGGTTGGGGCCCACCGGATTGCCGTCGTCATCCAGCAGCCGCATGTCATATCCGGGCACCGGCTTGCCGGTACTGCCGGGTTTCACCTCGCCAAACCGGTTGGAGAGGAATATATGGCACAGCTCCGTGGAGCCGGTCCCTTCCAGGATTTCGATGCCGAATTCCTGCTTAAACCGTTTGTAAATCTCAGGGGAGAGAATCTCGGCTGATGAAACACAGGTTCGCAGACCCTCGACGGTCGGCAGATCCACCCCGTCCTTCCGGCCTGATTTTTTATAATCCGCCAGAGCCCCGAGAAGGGTTGGGACCGTAAAAAATATCGTCGGCCGGTATTTGATGAGGTCCTCATAAAATAGCTCCGGTTTAGGTGCATGGCTGATGAGAATGGTGGTAGCCCCGACCGCAAAGGGGAAATAAGCGCCGTTTCCGAGACCGTAGGCAAAAAACAAAAAAGATCCCATGGCCCGGTCATCGGCGGACATCTCCAGGATCCCCCTGGCATAGGCTTCGGCGCAGTATACCATGTGGCTGTGATGGTGCACGGCGCCCATCAGCTTTTCAGGATTGCGGCCGCTGTACAGCCAGAAGGCCGCATCATCGCAGGTGGTTGGGGCTGCCTTGAAATCCGGCGACGCATTTTCGAGCAGCTCATCGAACACGAGATGTTCATGCCCTTGATCACCGCAGACCACCACTTTTTTAAGGAAGACAGCCTGATCGAGGATTTTCTCGATTTCCGGCAAAAAGACGGCGTCTACAATCAGAACCCGGGCCCGGCTGTCGTTGAGCATATACAGAAAATCCGGCGCTTTCATCAAGATATTGGTGGGAATGGCCACCGCCCCCGCCTTCATGGCGCCGTAAAAGGAATACAGCATCTCCGGCGTGTCGCGCACCAGCAGCATCACCCGGTCTTCCATGCCAACGCCCAGTTCCGTCAGGACATTGGCCACCCGGTTGACGTTTTCCATCAGGCCGTCATAGCTCACCGCCTGGTCCTCGAACAGGATGGCCGTTTTATCCCCCCTGCCCTCGGCAACATTGCGGTCAACAAAGTATTCCGCCGCATTGAACTGTCGAGATAGATTCAGCTCAAGCATTTTATCTTGTACATTTCCTCAAAAGATTACGTCAGTGGCCGGTTGTCCGTCGTCAGTTGAAATCAGCCAGAGCCGAACTTCATCAACGGACAACGGACCACTGACAACGAACATTTGTTATTTACCAAAGTATTCCATATCTTGGGGCAGCTCAATCCAGCCGCTGATATCCACCATCTTGCCGCCCTTGACCTCGTAGATCTTGGCGGCCATGCTGCCGCGATGGTCGGTTTTCGTAAAGGTCAGCGGCGGTGCCAACCCGCCGGTGTCAAATTTCCGGAATTGTTCAAAGGCATCGCGTATTCCAGACGGTGTCAGGTTACCGGCCTTGTCTGCCATTTTCAGCGCTTCTGCCACGCAGAGAATGTTCACCCAGCCTTCGACATAAACATTGGTGCCCTCCTCACCCTGATGCCACTTCTCGTGGGACTCTACGACCTTTTTCATGCCGGGAACCGGGGCGCCATAGGGGGCAATCGGATGAACGCCGTAAGTTCCTTCAGCGGCGCCGCCACTTAGGGTAATCAGGGATTCCTCAAAATTGCGGATATTGGATATGAATTTGGTTTTGAGCCCGAGAGCCTTGGCGTTTTTCAAAATTACGGCGCCGTTCATGGCGGTGGATGTAATGTAGGCAAAATCCGGGTTATACCTGCTCATGTTGGTAAGCTGAACCGTGGCATCCTTGGTAGGCCAATTGATCACCTGGTCCGGGCCTACTTCAACACCGATTTTTTTGGCATAGTCCTTACTGGTATCCAATATTGCACGGCCGTAAGTATTGTCCGGATAAAGGTAGCATATCTTTGGGTTGCGACTTTTATCTTTCCAGGTCGTACGGATCCACTTAAGGGCAATGCGGGCCATATCGTTGTAGGATGGAGACATATAAAAGCTAAACGGAAACTTGCTGGGATCCTGAAAAACGCCAGCAAATGATGCAGCAATGGTTGACACGCCGTCTGCGACTATTTTTTTGCTTAACGTCACAGTCGTTCCGGTGGATTGAACGTAGAGACCTACGACTTTCTCAGAGTCGACAAGCCGATTGTAGCCGGCCACACCTCTCGGAACTTTATAGCCGTCATCAATCACGATCAACTGCAATTCCTTGCCGTTGATGCCGCCGTTCTCGTTAACCCAGCGCATGGCATCCAGCTGGCCCTTGACCTGGTTCTTCCCCCAGTCCGATGTGGGACCGGAGAGGTCGATCAACACACCCCATTTAATGACATCGGCCGCACCGGCCTGGTTCGGAAGAGGACCGAATGATAATGCCACAGTGATAGCCAAACAGGCAATTACGAGAGTCCATTTTTTCATGATACGTCCTCCTTTCTATTGGTTGAAATTGGCACTGGTGTTTTGTATTTGGTGTTTTGTGTTTCGCAGATCGACAGCTTTTGTGTCGGCTTAGCATTCGTCCAAAAACCAAATACCAAACACTAAACACCAGACACTCGTTGACATCGGCTTCAAATTCGTCAACCATTACCATAGGTTGACTTTTGCAGTTGAAACACTCAACTAGCACTGCTAGTATGAAAATGGCCACAGCTTCCAATACGCCCGAATCGTACGCCAGCGGGCTGCCAGGCCATCAGGTTCAAATATAAGAAACCAAATAATGACCAGGCCGAATACGATCTCCCGGATCGATACAAACCAGGTGACATGATCCGGGAAGGCGGTGTTCAACGTGGTGTTTACGACCTCAAGGATTCTTTCAAGGATAAACCAGAAACCAACCCCGAAGAAACCGCCCAGGACATGTCCCAATCCGCCGATAATACACATGGCCAGGTAGTCGATGGACTGCAGAATCGTAAAGGATTCGTGGGTTATCACCTCGAGATTTTGTGCCATCAAAGCGCCCGCGATACCGGCAAAAAAGGATGACACCGCAAAGGACATCAGGCGGTATTTAAACAGGTTTACGCCGATGACCTCGGCGGCCAGATAGCGGTCGCGAATGGCCACAAAGGCACGTCCCGAGCGTGAGCGAATGATGTTCTTGGTCGCCATGGTGACGGCCACTGCCAGCACGAAGGTCAGGTAGTACAGCTGCATGCGATCATCGAAGTGCAACGGCCCCAGGGTTCCGGGCTCGACGTACATGCCTTCGACGCCGCCGGTCAGCGTGTCCCAGCGGCGGATGGTAAACTCGATAATAAACTGAGCGGCGATGGTGGCCATGGCCAGGTAAAGGCCCCTCAACCGGAGCGACGGAATGCCGAAAATCATGCCGATCAGGGCTGTCATGGCACCGGCGCAGGCCAGGGAGACACTAAAGGGTGCCCCGTGGCTGACGAGAATCGAGCTGGTATAGGCCCCGACACCCATGAATGCGGCATGCCCCAGAGAAATCTGACCGGTAAATCCGGTCAGCAGATTCAAGCCATGGCAGGCAATGATGGCGATGCCCACCTCGATCATGATCGATATCATGTATTCGGAGGCAACCAGCGGAAACACGGCGCAGAGAATCAAAAAGGCGATTAGCCAGACCCTGACAAACCAGGTCTGGAAAATGCGTTCATCGGTACGATAATTTTCATGAAATAAACCAGCGGGCATTGTTCAAGCGCCTATCATCTTCAATTATGAAACAACTTTGTCCAATAGCAGGATTAGTTGGTCCTGTGGGCAAGTTGATTAAGTTAATTGAGTTGATTAGGTTGATTAAGGAAGCGGATGATGGCAGAATCTTCTAACTCAATCAACCAATCAACTAATCAACTTAATCAACCATATTTATCAATCCCAAATCGACTATACTCGTTCGATTTCTTCTATGCCAAACAGCCCATAGGGCTTGATCATCAAAACCAGCACCATCACCATAAAGGGGAATACCTCGTTGATGGCCGGAATATAGGGATCCAGATACCCGGCTGACAGAAATTCCAGAATCCCCACTATCAGGCCGCCGATGATGGCCCCCAGGATGCTGTCCAGGCCGCCGAATATAACCGCCGGCAGCACTTTAAGTCCCAGGTGGCTGAGCTCGACGCCCACCCCGCCGATATTGCCGATCAGGATGCCGCCGATGGAAGATACCAGCGCGGCAATGCACCAGCTCATGGCAAATACCCGTTTGACTGAAATCCCCATGCTCTGGGCGGCGGTTTGGTGATCGGCCACGGCCCGCATAAAAATGCCGGTGCGGGCATACTTGAAAAAGAACGCAAAAAAGGTGAGCAGCACCAGGGATATGCCCATGCTCCACAGGTAGAGATAGGTAACCTTCACCCCCCAGAAATCGAGTGGCTGTTGGGGGAAAATATTGAATTGCCGTATATCATTGCCCCACAGCATGATGACCACCCCCCTGAGGATGTAGGTCAAGCCCAGAGTCACCATGATAACGGATATGATCGGCTCTCCGATTAAGGGCCGGAGCACTAACCGTTCGACCGCCAGGCCAAGTATAACCGAAAAGACCATGGTGATGATGAATGAAGCAAAAAAATTGAGCCCGAAATCCAGGGTCATCGACAGGCAGATGTAGGCCCCCACCATCATAAACTCGCCCTGGGCCAAATTGAGAATCGATGTGGATTTGTAAATCAGGACAAATCCCAGCGCCACGAGGGCGTAGATGGATCCCATGGACAGGCCTGTTATGAGAAACTGCATAAAAAAGGAAAATTCGTTTTGCACCTAGATCCCTCCCTTTAACTGCGCCCAGAAACCTTTCTTTTTGAGCAGATCCCGGTAGGCGTCCTCGGGTTGCATGGTGCGCATGATCAAATTCGTGCGCAAGGTGGCCGTCTTGCCGTCCTGGTAGCGGATCACCGTTTCAATGGGAAGCTTTTCCACATCGCTGTATAGGGCGGCGATTTCTTTGGCATACTTCTGGTTGATGAATTTGCGCCGAATTTTTTTGGTGCGGGTCAGCTCTTCATCATCCGGATCCAGCTCCTTGTAAAGCAACAGGAACTTATGGATGCGGGCCTTTTCCGGTAAGGTGGCATTCACCCGCACGACTTCCCGTTCGATGAGATCATAGACTTCGTTTTTGCCGGCCAGATCCGAATAGGTGGTATAGTTGATACGGTGATCCTCGGCCCATTTGCCCACATGCTTGTAATCGATACAGATCATGGCAGTGACAAAGTCCTGCTCATGGCCGAGGACCACGGACTCGACGATGTAGGGGCAAAATTTAAGCTTGTTTTCGATAAACATCGGTGAAAACTTGGCCCCGCTTTTCAAATGCATCAGGTCTTTGACGCGGTCGATGATCACCAGATGGCCGTCTTCCGTAAAAAAACCCGCATCGCCGGTGTGCATCCATCCGTCGATGATGGTCTCTTTGGTGGCCTCGTCGTTTTTCAGATAGCCCTTAAATAAACCCGGTCCCCGGGATAAGATCTCGCCCACTCCTTCGGCGTCGGGTTCAAAAATGTTGATCTCGGCCGCGGGCACGGGAATGCCCACCGAATCAAAATTGATATCGCCATCGCGATGAATGGTTGAGTAGCCGGCGACCTCGGTCTGACCGTATATCTGTTTGAGATTGACGCCCAGGGCATGAAAAAACCGAAATACATCGGGGCCCAGAGCGGCGCCGCCTGTCATGGCGGAACGAACCCGGGAAAAACCCAGGCGGTCGCGCAGGGCCCGGAACATGGCCGCGTAGGCCAGCCAGTAAAGCATCTTCCATCCCAGGGGCGGATCCTTTTTTTCGAATTTGAAATCCGCCCAGCGATAGCCGATGGGCAGGCACAGGTTATAGACCAGCTTTTTGAAAAAGGACGCATCCAGATGCTTGACCATGACCTGCCGCGAAATACCTTCCCACATCCGGGGGGATGCCACCACCAGGCTGGGAGCAATTTCATAAAGGTCCGCCATGGCCGTTTCCGGCTCTTCGGGAAAGTTGATGGTATACCCCGCGTAAAGGGAGGAAAAGACACTCATGGTCTGTTCCACAATCCACGGCAGCGGAATAAAGGAAAGAAACTGGTCATCCGGCTGCTTGGGATCCACCTCGTGCAAAGCGGCAACCATGCTGAGAATATTTTTATGGGTCAGCAGGGTGCCCTTGGGATTGCCGGTGGTGCCCGATGTATAACAGATAACGGCCAGGTCATCTTCGTTAATGGCTTCAATATTCTTATCAAAACGCTCCGGATCATTTTGATGCAATTGCCGCCCCAGGCTTTCGATGTCGGAAAACTGTATCAAAAGATCCTTTTCATCGTATTCCCACAATCCTTTGGGGTCGGTGTAGATGAGCTTTTTCAGGCGCGGAAGCTTATCTTTTAAATCCAGGATTTTGTCAACCTGCTCCTGGTCCTCGGCCACAATCATCGCGGCTTCCGAGTGGTCGATAATATAGGCAACCTCGCTGAGAATCGAGTCCTGAAAGACCCCAAAGGGTATGGCGCCGGCAGCCTGGGCCGCCAGCTCGGCAATAATCCATTCCGGTCGATTGTCACCGATTATCCCGATCGTTTCGCCTGATTTAAGGCCGAGAGAAATCAGGCCCAGGGAAAAATCCCGCACATGTTCAAGGTAGCGGCGCCAGGTTATCGACTGCCAGATGCCGAACTCTTTTTCACGCAAGGCCACGCGGCCATCACCGAAGCGCCGGGCGTTTCGCACCAGCAGGTCAGGCAGGCTCTTAGGCGTTTTGTCAGTATTTGCCATTTAATCGCTCATTTCGTGCTCAAAAACAGTGGCCGGCAGGATGCTATTCGTTCACTCAAAATCGGATCGGCACGGTGGCCGACCCTACTTCGTTGGCCCCGAAGGTGCCATATCCAATAACGAATAAAAAATAACTATCAACGTCTGGGACAGCGGCTTCGCCGCTGGACCAGACTAAAGGCGTGAATACGCCTTTTCATCCTCTCCCAGGTAGGCCCGGATGACCTGGGGATTTTCCTGTATCTCGGCGGGGGATCCTTCGGCAATTTTCTGACCGAACTCCAGCACACACACGCGGTGCGAAATATCCATGACCACCCCCATGTCATGCTCGACCAGTATGATACTCACATCCCACATCTCGTTTACATTGAGAATAAAACGCGCCATATCTTCGGTTTCTTCCAGGTTCATGCCGGCCATGGGTTCGTCCAGCAGGAGAACTTCGGGCTGCATGGCCAGGGCCCGGGCAAGCTCCACCCTTTTCTGGAGCCCGTAAGGCAGGGTGCCCACCACTTTTTTTCGAATGGCTTCTATTTCCAGCAGATCAATAATCTTCTCTTCAATCTCCTGGCGCAGCTTCAATTCCTCACGCTGCGTCCGTCCCCAGTAAATGATATCTGAAAAGATTCCGGATTTAAGAAAGGCGTGTCGTCCGAGCTTGATGTTATCCAGGACGGTCATGCCTTTGAAAAGCTCGATATTTTGAAAGGTGCGCGCAATTCCCAGTTTGGCAATGGCGTGGGTGGGAACGCCCAGGAGGTCCTTACCCTTGTAAAGGATCTGGCCTTCCTGGGGGGTATAAAATCGGCTGATGCAATTCAGAAGACAGGTTTTACCGGCGCCGTTGGGGCCGATAATGGCGAAAATCTCACCACCGAAAAGCCGGGTATCGATGTTATAAAGGGCCTGAACTCCGCCGAAGGCCAGAGACACATTCTCAACTTTTATAATAGCATCATTACTCACGCGGATCCACTCTCAGCTTGGGTCTCTTAATTTAAAAAATTTACCAACGTTCTATAAAACACGTCCGCTGTCGCCGGCCCGGTAACATTTCGGCGCTAATCTTACCGGAACTATCATATATGGAAGGCGATTCGCCGGATCAGACCGGTTCGACCGCAGGGGCACAGGCCGCTTTGACTTGCCCTTTGGCTAAGGGGCCAGGCCGACGGGTCAGGCGAATGGAAAGCTCGGCAAAGGGGGGTTTTACAAAGGTCTCTCCTTTTTCCATCGCCGGAGTAATCATATATAAAGAATCGGATTGTAAATGTCAAGTTGTCAAATTAATGAATTTGCTTCATAAATTAATATTTAGGAACCGGTGTGAGCAGGTGGAACCAGGCGTGATGGAATTTTAAATTATTTTGGCTAAAATCAAATTGTTATCTTTTGCTGGTGATTCCGGTAATTTGAACTGGACGGATCAGTTGAATTCCACTATAGTTCGAATGCTGCAACCATATTGCCGCCAAGGAGGCCTGTGTATGTCAATCATTAGAATGTCCATCGGGGAAGCTATCACGGAAATTGCACGTAAGAATTCGCAGCGAGATGCGCTTGTTCACACCGAGGCCGGTCATCGCTATAGCTACCAGGACCTGACCCATGACATCGACCGGGCGGCGAAAGGGTTTTTAGGTGTGGGCATCCGACCGGGAGACAAAATCGCGCTGTGGTCGGCCAATACACCCGAATGGATGATTGCGTTTTTGGGTTTGGTAAAGATGGGGGCCATCACCGTACCGATTGATCCCGCCGCAGCCAGAGACAATCTTTATTATATTCTGGAGCAATCAGAAAGCCGCGGCCTCATTGTCGCCGACAGCACCGATGCCGGGAGCATGATCTCGACCGCATCGACTGCCAAAAGTGACATCCCGCTTTTGGAACATATCATCGTCATCACCGATTCATCAGACACGGATTTTATGTCCTGGAATCAATTAATGGCAGCCGGCGCAAATACAAGCGCTGATACCCTGACAGAATATGCAACAGCCGTAAATCCGGAGGATCCGGTGGCCATTATGTATACATCCGGCACCACCGGCCAACCCAAAGGCGTGGTGCTCGACCACCTGGGCCTGATCAACAAATCCATGGTATCCACCGAGCGTCAAGGCATTTCGGCCGATGATCGGCTCTGCCTGTTTTTTCCGCTGTTTCATATGTTTGGTAATACCTGCATCGCACTGGCAGCGCTGCTAAGGGGCGCAGCCCTGATTATGCCCTGCCGATCCTTTGATCCGGTCAAGATACTGGCAGACATTCCCGTCGAAAAATGCACGGCCATTTACGGCTCGCCCAGCATGCTGATCGCCCTGATCGACAATCCCGCATTTGCCAAAGATCAATGGGCCGCCCTGTCCAAAGGCATTATCGGGGGCGCACCCTGTCCAATGGAATTGATGCGCCGGATCGTCGAGGATATCGGGGTATCGGATATCACCGTGGCTTACGGCATCACCGAGACCTCCTCCTGGATCACCATGACCCATCCTGCCGATGCCATCGAGCTGCGTGTGTCCACCATCGGCACCCCCCTGCCCTGCAATGAGGTTAAAATAGTCGACCCTTCATCCGGTCAATCATTGCCGTCCGACCAGCAAGGCGAATTATGCACCCGCGGATTTTTAATGAAAGAATATTATAAAATGCCGGCCGCAACGGCTGCCGCGGTCGACCGTGACCAGTGGTTTCACACCGGGGATCTGGGCATGATGGATGCGGACGGTTATGTCAGAATTACAGGCCGGTTAAAGGATGTCATCGTGCGCAGGGATATTGAGATCTTTCCGGTTGAGATCGAGGAAATCATCTACATGCTCCCCGATATTTCCGAAGTCCAGGTGTTCGGATTTCCCCACCCGAGCCGGGGCCAGGAGGTGGCCGCCTGGTTAAAATTAAAGGAGGACAGTAAATTGTCCCTGGAGGCGGTTGCAGCCCATGTGCGCCGGCAACTGCCGGTGGAAAAACATCCCAAATACTATAAGATCGTCACTGGATTTCCCATGACCGGCAGCGGCAAGGTGCAAAAGTTCAAGATGGCGGAAATTGCCCAGAGGGAATATGTTGATTGAGTTGATTAAGTTGATTCGTTGATTAGGTTGGTGTGATGGGTACTAACGCGATGAACCCGCTGAATTCAGTCAATTCAACCATCTAATCGATCTAAAGGTTCCAGACAATCGAAACCTTAGGCAAAAAGGAAGGTCTGCATTGGGCGACCTGCAAGAATTCCCCCTCAGATATCGATTATATTTAAGAACCTACCGGTGGCAACGCATTGATCCGGTACCATGGAGCCCCTTGAAAAAACCTTTGCAGGACTGTCGCCTGGTGCTGATATCGAGCGCCGGCCTCGTGGGAGCCGATCAGGAACCGTTTGAAAAAAGTATCCGCATCGGCGACACCGGCATCCGAGAAATATCTTCCGATGTTCATGCTGCCACCCTGCGCGATGCCCATCGCAGCAAGGCCTTTGATCACACCGGCATTCGCCGCGATCCGAACCTGGCTTTTCCGGCTGACCGCTTGCGGGAAATGGCCGAGGCCGGATTCATCGGGTCGCTCAACCATAGATTTTTTTCGCTTATGGGATCGGTGACCGCCCCGGATCAACTGACACGGCATACCATCCCGCCGATAGTGTCCAGACTGGTTGAAGATCAGGTTGATATTGCCCTGCTGATTCCCGTCTGACCCATGTGCAACCAGACCGTGGGTCTCACGGCAGCAGCTCTTGAACAGCAGGGAATATCAACGGTGGTTGTCCAGCTATTGCGGCTGATAACTGAAAAAGTTCGCCCCCCGCGGGCGTTGGTGGTTCCCTTTCGTCACGGCTACCCGCTGGACGCCCCCGATGAGCCGGGAAAACAGCGCGCCGTATTAACAGCGGCCCTGAACCTGCTGACCGACCCGGAATTGAAGCCGCCGGCGATAGTGGATTTCATTCCAGAGGGCAGCGGTCAGGAGACAGAGGACAGATGACAGAGGACAGACAAATTATTGATGACCGGTGTCAGCTTCCAGGATGCGACCGTATGATTAACATCATCATATTCTATTTTCTCAAATGATCAGAAAATATTATTTTTATCTGCTGTTGATCATCTGTCCTCTGTTTTCTGTCGTCTGTCCTCTAATTATGAAGGCGCACCTGTTATGAAAATACAATAACCATTACGAGAGAGACCCATGCAGTTTAGAAGGCTACATTTCACCAATGAATCCGGCCAGCGGCTGGCTGCCCGGATGGACCTGCCCGATGACACCCCACCCGTTGCCTATGCCCTATTTGCGCATTGTTTTACCTGTTCCAAAAACATAAAAGCCGCTGCCCATATCAGCCGGGCGCTGACAGATGAAGGCATCGGCGTTTTCCGTTTCGATTTCACCGGACTCGGCGAAAGCGAAGGGGATTTTGGCGATACGAATTTTTCTTCCAATGTTGAGGATCTGGTCACAGCGGCGCAGTTTATGGTCGACAACTTGGAGGGCCCCAAGATACTGATCGGGCATTCCCTGGGCGGAGCGGCCGTCCTGCAGGCCGCCGCCAGGATCCCTTCGTCTCTGGCGGTGATTACCATTGCGGCACCGGCCGATCCCAAACATGTCTCGCTGGCCCTGGGGGACTCCAAAGAAATCATTGAACGCCGGGGGGAAGCCGAGGTCGATCTGGCCGGGCGCACCTTTAAGATTAAAAAGCAGTTCCTCGACGATCTGGAGTCGGTCAGCATGCAGCACACCATCCGCAATCTGGACCGGGCACTGTTGATCTTTCACGCACCAACCGACGCTGTCGTCGGCATCGACAATGCCGCCCGGATTTTTCAAGCCGCAAGACACCCCAAAAGCTTCATCTCTTTGGACCGTGCCGATCATTTACTGATGAAACCTGAAGATTCACGTTATGTGGGATCGCTCATCGCCACCTGGGCTTCGAAATATATCGATGCCAACGAAAAAATGGGTTGAATTCGATAATGGAACCCCAATTTCCCAAAATTCCATCTGACCGGGCTGACGATCTTCATCACCTGGAATACGCCCACACTGCCGATCTGGTGCTCTTCATGGCCGGCAATCAGTTTATGGACATGTATCGTCAGGCCGGCGGCGATGAACTGGTTCATCGAATCATGGAAGAAAAACGAAGAGATTCATCGAATTTATTCGATCGGCAACCGCACAGCGGATTTACAGGCAACATGGGTTCGTGCCTGCGCCAACTGCTTAACGAATCCTCTAACATGACCATCGGCGCCCCGGTGATCGACGGGAGCTTGCCCGCCCATGATGCGATCTTATTTTAGATGTGAAACCAACGGATGATAGGGAGATATGAAGATGCGCTGGAAATGGATACTGGGGATAATGGCGGGCGTATTTGTGGTTTTGCTGGTGGTAATCTATATCATTGCGGCGTCCTATGACTATAGCAAGCTCAAACCGTGGATTACAGATACGGTAAAGGATTACACCGGCCGCGAATTGACCCTGGACGGTGACATTGACCTCAAATTCGGTTTTCCGCCGACGCTGGTAGTCAATGATGTGGCTTTCCAAAATGCCCCCTGGGGATCCCAGCCACAAATGGCCCAGGTCAAACACTTGCAGTTGAGGGTATCGATTATTCCGCTGCTGAGTGGTGACGTGGTGGTTCAACGGCTAATTTTGCTGGAACCCCAATTTTTGCTGGAGGTCAGTAAATCCGGCCAATCCAACCTGGCATTTCATGCAACCGGCAAAAAGAAATCCCCCGGCGCCCACGAAAAGACCGGCAGCGATAGCCAG
>JAFDCJ010000305.1 GCA_019312835.1 Deltaproteobacteria bacterium | reverse complement strand
GGCCTGATTGATTTCATGATCCTCGAAAACGCGGGTTACCTCATCCAATCCGGCTACGAATACAAAACTGCGCACCTGGGTAAAGCATTCCTGCAACGAATAAAGCATGTTCAGCATGAAGCGGGCCGCCGACCAGACGGATCCGGAGACATCGCACAGGGCAACGATTTTGGTTTTGCGCAGCGGACGGCGTCGATAGAATAATTCCATCGGGATCCCCTGGTAGCCGGCGGCCCGGCGCAGGGTTTTTTTGATATCCAGCAGGCCCCGGCTGCGGTGCGCATATCGCCTGCTGATGGTGTCTTTCAGCTTGCGCACCAGCTGCTCGATGACTTCCCGCATGGCTTCCACTTCTTTTTTGGTCAGGGAGGCGAAGTGGATTTCTCCCAGATGATCCAGCCGCTGCCGATAAGAAACATGTTTGTCAGCGGACTCCGCATATACCCGGTTATCATGGGTCAACAGCCGGCGCGCACTGTCCAGGCGGCTTTTAAAATGGGCGTCTAAATCCCGGCGCACTTCCCAGTTAATCTGATCACGATGATCTGCAAAAAACGCCTCCAGTGCCGCTTCAGCCGCATTGAGCCCCAGCATGATTTCAAGCCGCCGGGTCACGGCCCCTAAATTGGACCCCGGACCGCGGTTCTGCTCGTCAGCGCCGACTCCGATCTGCTGAAGCTGTTCAAAATAGGCCAGCGGGTCGCCGTCTAAAAAATCAAGTACTGCCTGGAGGGTCGCATCTTCTTCCCCCGCCGGCGCCAGCGCCTGCAAAATATCCTGGATCTGTTCGGCAAGCGGTTCGGAGGCGGCGATCGAAGGATCCTGGCGAAGCTCGTGGAAAAACATTTGATAGAGGCGGTCAAAATGGCGCTGTTCCCTGCGGCTCTTGGCGAAATTAGCACGTAGAACGGCGGCAAACTGAGGCTCCTCCATGATATCGACGAGCCCCAGCTGATCCAGGCAATCGAGCACCTCGGAGGTCGACACCCGCAGACCCGCCGTGCGCGCGCAGGAGACGAATTTTAATACCAGATCAACCATAGGAAGAAATACCTAACAACCTGAGTGCGCAAATTGAACTGGAGCTTTAAACCTCAGGTAAATACGCAAAGCCCGAAAAGTTCTATATTTAAACCCTTGGCATCTTTGCGCCTTTGCGTCTTTGGGTGAGACCCATTTCTTTTCAGGAGATTAGCTGATTCAGCTTCTCCCCTACCAGGTCCGCATCGGCCTGATATTTGAGAATCACATTCAAGGTATCCCTGACCACTTCCAGGGACAGGTCTTCAATTTGCAGCGCAATCAGCGACTGCGCCCAGTCCAGGGTTTCCGAAACACAGGGCTTCTTTTTCAGGTCCAGGTCCCGAATTTTGTGGATGGAATCGATCAACTGGCCGGCCAGCCGATCTTTAATTTGAGGGATTTTGAGCTGCACGATTCGCATTTCAAGGTCGCGGTCCGGATAATCGATATACAGGTGAATGCAGCGCCGCTTCAAGGCATCGCTCATATCGCGTGAATCGTTCGAGGTTAAAAACACGAAGGGGATATTGCGCGCCGTTCGGGTGCCCAGCTCGGGAATGGATACCTGAAAGTCACTCAGTACTTCCAGAAGAAACGCCTCGAATTCAGGATCGGATTTGTCGACTTCATCGACCAGCAGGACAACCGGCTTGGGAGATGAAATGGCCTGCAGCAAGGGGCGCGGCTGAATAAAGCGCTCCGAAAAAAACGCGTCTTCCTGCGCTGCGATGCGATCCACTGCGTCGGGCAGATTTCGAGCGCCGGAAACCACGTCGTCGATTTTTTCTTTTACCATCTGGGTATACAGCAGCTGCTTGGCATATTCCCACTCATAAAGCGCCTTGGTTTCATCCAGCCCTTCGTAACATTGCAGGCGGATCAATTCACGCCCCAGGCTGCGGGAGACGGCTTTTGACAGTTCCGTCTTGCCCACTCCGGCAGGTCCTTCGACCAGCACCGGCTTACGGGTGGCCTGGGCCAGGAAAACAACCGTGGCAATCGTTTTTGAACAAATGTAGTCGGCCGCCTCCAGCGATGCGGCAACATGATCGACGTCTTTAAATTTTTTTAATTTTTTACCCATAAAATTCACCATATTATAGGGAGCAATCCTCTTAGCAGGTTTAACGCACAATAGCACAACGCAGTTTGAGATTAAAGATAATATAACGAAGCGTCCCTGGATCGTCTATTGGCCCTGGCAAAAGGGCCGAGCAGAAAACAGCTCGGGGACCCGGGTCGATGCCGCTTATCTTATTGGCTCATTTGATTTCTGCTTGATATTGTAGTAGTTCCAAATTACTTTTGACAAAAGGTAACTGAATGTGTGGCCTTTACAGCTGCTGGGTTTACCGGCTGCAAAAAAGAGACGTTCAGGAAACAATTTGATCCTGCTACATCATGCCCATTACGGCGGGAGCCACCCACCATGTCCAAATTTAAACGCTTTCATCTAAAAAATGAAATGTTAATAGCCAATTTTCTGGCAAATTTCATTGCGGTATTTTTCTTCCAATTACTGATGTTTCGGGCAGAACCCGATCCGCCGGACCATATCTGGCAAAATCCCGCAGTCGAAATGATCGACATCCTGTTTACGCCCGCGGCATTCATCTTTGTCATTATAATGACGCTGCGCTATGAGCGACCGATTCGGAAATATTTAGAGACGAAATTTGCGAATAAACCCGTATCCAGGGATTTGGAGGAAACGGCCCGCCGCAAGTTGTTAAATGAACCTTATGTTCTCATCGGTCTGAGTTTAAGCATGTGGCTTCTGTCGGCCCTGGTCTACACCTTGATGTGGTGGTTTCTCGATGTCGGCGCTTATTGGATCCATCGCTCGTTGTTTATGAGCCTCAGTACGGGCTTTATCACAGTGACCCTGGCCTTTTTTTTACTCGAACACGTGTTACAGAAAAGATTGGCACCCTATTTTTTCCCCGAAGGAAAAATATCCGGCATTCCGAAAACGCTGCGGATTCGAATACGGACCCGATTGGTGGCGCTCCTGTTCGCCTGTAATTTGATACCCCTTTTCTCAATACTGCATATCTTTTACCGAATCACTGGCACCGAATACGATCCGGTGACTCAGCTGGATATCTTACGGTCTACGATATTCGTGAACACATCCATTTTTATCATTTGCGGACTTTGCCTGACAGTGTTGGTCAGCCGAAACCTGACATTACCATTTGCGGAAATCATTGACACGCTGCGAGGGGTTAAGAACGGCCTCTATGACAAGAAGGTCCAGGTCACCACCAACGATGAAATCGGTTATACCGGCGATGCCATCAATGAAATGACCGAGGGGCTAAAGGAGCGAGAACGGTTGCAGCAGTCGCTGGATATCGCCAAAGAAGTCCAACAAAATCTGCTTCCGAACGAGGATCCGCAAATTGATGGTCTCGATATTGCGGGTATTAGCATTTATTGCGAGGAAACCGGTGGGGATTATTACGATTATGTCGTGCCCGGAGAAAAGGATCAGAAAAAAATATGCGTGGTGGTGGGCGATGTTGCCGATCACGGCATCCCATCGGCGTTGCTCATGACCACAGCGAGGGCTTTTCTGCGCCAGCGCACCTCGCGATCGGGCGAACTTGACCAGGTGGTTGCGGATGTAAATCTTCAGTTAACCCGGGACGTAGAAGAATCCGGGCGTTTCATGACGCTGTTCATCTGTGAGATCGACCGCAACAACAATATGATTCACTGGGTCAACGCCGGTCACGATCCTGCGATGATTTATGACGACAAGGACGGCGGGTTTGAAGAACTAACCGGCAATGCCCTGCCGCTGGGCGTTTCCGAAATGGCGGTCTATCAAAAATTCGATAAAAAAATTACGCCGGGTCAGATCATCATCATGGGAACGGACGGCATCTGGGAGGCTCAGGACCCCGCAGGCGGGATGTTCGGTAAGAAACGCTTTAAGGATATTATAAGGAATAATGCCGGCCGGTCGGCAAAAGATATCGTACAAGCGGTTATCGAAGAAGTCGACCGCTTCTGCCACCCGCTGGAAAAAACGGATGATATCACCCTGGTAGTCACCAAAATTACGTAAAGGCTATCTTAAAAATACAACAGGAAAAGTGACTAAAGTGCATAGAGTTAAGGAATTCTGCCCGTCGAAAGC
>JAFDCJ010000304.1 GCA_019312835.1 Deltaproteobacteria bacterium | reverse complement strand
TTTCACCCAGGTATGCCCCCGATGCAGATAGTAGCCATGGGGTAGCTTAAATCCTTTGACATCCAGGACATCGACGGGTCGCACCACGGCATGCACGGTGTACTGGTCGCTGAAATACTGATCGAATTCACAATTGCCGCATTGATAGTCATGGGTACAGGCGCGGAATTCAATGCGCCCTTTCATATGGTGCAGGCAGGGCTGCTTCCAGGCCGGTAGATCCCGCAAGCGGTCCTTCCAATACACGATCCGGCCGCTTTTACCCTGGGGGAGACCACCCTGCCGGCGCAGCTGGCTGTTTGCCCGGGAGGTGCGCCGCAGGGCCCGGTCAAATCTGCAGGCCTCGCAATGATAATCGATCTCGCAATATTTGCGGCGGACGACCCCGGCCTGCATCCAGATGCAGGGCTGGTGGTTCTCAGATGCCTTTTTTATTTTTCGATGGGATTCCATTTTCCGAAACCTTGTTCTATTGATTAAGGTTATTGGTTATTGAAGCAGACTTCCGGTGGCTGTATAACTTAATCAACCAATCAACCATTCAACTTAATCAACTATCGTTTCAGGTCTTGAGAAACTTTTTGGTCAAATTCTTCCAGCCCAGATCCGGCAAATTACCGTAGATGTCTTCTGCCAGGTACCCGCCGTCTGCAGCCAGAGGACCGGCAACTTCTTCAATCATCCCTTCCAGATTGGAAACTTCATCGTTCATCCAGCTCAGACTGCTCTGGTCGACCATGAGGTTTTTCATGGTGGCTTTGACATCCGGCGTTCGCACCATAAACAGCCATCCGTCCCCGTAGGGTTCGCGATTGGCGATATCGGGTTTTTCCCTTAGCTCTGAATTGACCTCTACGATGACCCCATTGATGGGTGAGAGAACATCCGCCAGATTGTCTTTGCGCTTTAAACCCCAACCAATCTTGCCCTGATCCAGTTCCTTGCCCATCAGGGGAAGATCCAGGGCATCGGCTTTTCCGAGCACTTTAAGGGCGAAATCGTCGAGCCCGACGCGAATGTAGCCACCGCTTTCAATCCGCGCCCAGGCGTGGCCGTCATGAAAATAGAAGTCCATGGGCACGTCAAAGCCTTTGACCTTCTGGACCTCAAGCGGCATGCTCTTGCTTTTGGTTGTCCAGACATCTTCGAAAAATTGATCAAAATCACAGGTAGCACACTGGTAGTCATAGGCACAGGCCCGTCGATCGATCCGATTGGTCAGACTGTGGCGGCAGACCCGGTCCATGTCGGGCAATCTTCGCATGGCGTCCTGCCAGCTCATCTGCTTGCCCTGGGCAGCCTTCGATTCCATGGCATGATCATATTTGCAGGAGGTACAATCATAATAATTATCGCAGTTCTTGAATTTCGCCACCCCGGCCTGCATCCACAGGCAGGGATTGGCCGCTTTGGCCTTTTTGTCGGGTTTAACCAGCCAGACCTGGCCGCCCACCACCGATCCAATTGCCTGACCCGAACCCAGATCCTGTTTCTGGCCTTTACGATAGGTCGATCCAAATCCAACGCTGCTTCTCAGGTCTTGTTTTGTTTTGTCAGCCATTTCTCTTCTCCTTTGTGAAAATTTGGTTGCTTTTTGTTCCCTTTATAGAGCAAGTGGTGTGCCATGTTCATCAATTCCGGCGTACAATTGATTTAATTGCTTGTAATTAAACGATAATTTATAGCCGTATCCGCAAAGATCCCCTTCATTGCCAAGGGATCGGTGGTTGTAATTTCCAACAAAACCCAAAAGCAGTTCTAGTTATTCAGCACATCCATGTCTAATTTCGATATGATTTTAGTAGGTTAGAATCTTGTGGTCTTTTACTACACCTGAGTTGGATTTTACTACACTTGGGGATGACGAAGGTTTGGAATGACGATTGGCGAATGACGAATGACGAATTTAATGTATTCTGTCTAATTTATTTAGTGCAAGCAGTTCGAGTATAGTTCTGGTCATCATTAATGAAAAAAAGAATAAAATGATAATCATATAAGAATGACAGAGCGGAGCGATTCCACCATTCGCCATTCGACATTCGTCAATCGTCATTCCCCAACGGGCAACCCGTGCAATCCGAAATGAGGTTTTTCAGCTTTTTGCGCAGAACCGAGTAGGAAAAGTATTTTTGGGCGATCTCATAATTACGCTTGACCATCCGACTGCGGCGCCTGGGTTCCGTTAACACTTTTCTGGCCAGGCGGACCGCCGCGTCCGAGACATAGCCGTCAATCTCGATCACCTCGAAGCCTTTGGGTTTAATGTCCATCGTGTAAATCGAATAGGTGTTGACCACGATCGGCCGGCAGAAATAGACCGCTTCAAGGAAGGCATTGCCAAAGCCTTCGAATGTCGACGGATAGGTTACCAGATCGGCATGGGGGTAGACGTCTTCGAGGGTGTAGATCTTCCTGCCGTTGGCCGTATACCCCCTTTGTTCATTGATGATATTGGACACAAAATAGGTGTCGACTTTCATTAGCTTCGAGTACTCTCTCACCCTGCGCTCGTAATCATAGCCTTCATCCCCGGAAGCATGGGAAATAATCAGTTTGGCTTTCATCCCCAGGCGATGAACCAATTCAATCGCATGCTCGATACCCTTGCGTTTAACCACTCTGGTTGGCTGTAGAATGAGCATTTCGTCATCGCCAACGCCCAGGGCCTGACGAACATCGGAAGCATAATCATCACCCGTCGGGGCGCGGTTGGCGGAATCCAGGCCGCAAGACTGAAAATCTCCGATTGTGGGGGGCGGATTTTCGAAATCCATGACATTGGGAATAATGGTTGAAGATATGCCGGTGCGCAGACTCAGCTGGTTATCGGCCGATGAATTGATCACCACGTGTTCAATGGTCGGCAGGTGCGGCGGGAAGGCCATGTTCAGGTATTCCCAGGCCGCATTGGTCATAAAATGCTGACGTTCCCAGAAAAAATCATGGTGGTGCGCGATGGTCGGCATCCCGGTCTCTGAGATAATCTCGGTAAGCGCGATACCCAGCGGGATGTTCAGTGGAATGGTCAGCGCGTTCTCGGGAACCAATAGATCGATTTCAAATTTCTCGATAAATTCATAAAGGCGATCTTTCAGTTCACGCTTGAGTTCATGAATTTTCCGGGTGACCGACCGTTCCCGCACCCGGGCGCCGAAACATTTGCGATAGACCTCTTTTATTTTCGGATGCTGAAAATGCGCCTTTTTGACGAGAAAAGAACGCTCCGGAGCTCGATCGAGTTCCCCGGCAAAATAAAAACACGAAAATCCGACCTGATCGAAAACGTCGGCCCATTTGGCTGTTTCAAGCGACACGCCGTCCGTTCCTGCAAAACGGGTCGATATGAAACCCACATTATGATGCCTTCCGCAAAGCGAGCAGTAACCCATTTTTTTCACCCGGGCAGTAAGTTATCGGAAAAAAATTATTTGCTGAACCATTTAAACTAGAAGCTCATCTGCCGGTCAAACCTCGTTATAACGGAAACAGTCAACCGTATGATCGTTTACCAGCCCGGTGGCCTGCATAAACGCATAGCAGATGGTCGGCCCTACGAACTTAAACCCCCTTTTTTTCAAATCGGCACTCATGGCGGCTGAAGCTTCTGACTGCGCCGGTATTTGCGCGGTCGTTTGCCAGCTATTTTTCAGGGGCTTGCCGCCGACAAATTGCCAGATATATTTATCGAAACTGCCGAATTCCTGCTGCACGGCCAGAAAGGATCCGGCATTTTGAACAGCCGCCTCGATTTTAAGCCTGTTTCGAATGATTCCCGCATTGGCAATCAGTTCCTTTATTTTGCGGGGGGTGTAAGCGGCGACTTTGTGCGGGTCAAAGTTGTCAAAGGCGTTTAGGTAGTGTGGCCGCTTTCTCAAAACCGTCAGCCAGCTCAATCCCGCCTGGGCGCCTTCAAGGACAAGAAATTCAAAGAATTGACGGTCATCGTGTACCGGCACCCCCCATTCCGTATCGTGATACCTTAAATAAAGGGGGTCGTTACCGGCCCAGGTGCACCTGTTTTTCATTTTGCTACCCCAATTATTTTGTGGCAATAAGCATTCTCACAGCTTTTGGATGAAGTGCTTCGATGGATGGGGGTTTGAGGTTAGAGGTTGGAGGCTGGAGGCTGATAATCAGAAAACTCAGGCCTCATACCTCTAACCTCAGACCTCCAACCGCGGGAAGCGCCAACCTCAATTCTCTAACCTATTGGCTGAACCTTTGAACCTGCCCTAACTAAAAAGGTAGAACCCCAGCGCCTTGTCAATCGCCTCGGTAGGCGCAAATTCAGTTCCGATGTGTTGCCCAACGATATTGCGGACGATGACCTTTTTTTTGATCAAGGTTCGATGGCTGTCATCGAGGGTAAAGTCGACCAGAACCACATCTCCGACGGCACAATTGTGCTGCACATTGGTTTGGATCTTCAAGCCGGATGTGGATAGATCCTTTACCGTCATCAAACCACCGCCGACACGCCGGCCGTCGACAAGGCGGACAAAAGAGCCGGGCAAATTTGTTTGCTTGCGGTATTTTTTTCGCTTTTCCAGTATCGAAGTATAGCCATAGCCGCAGGGGCAGGAAACCTTGACTTTGACTATTTTATCAAGGTTTGCATACTTGGACACATCAACGGTCTTGGATTTCTGACATTGAGGGCAGATAAAGGTCGCCATCTGTTTGCTGGTAATGTAGACTTTTTCCGTCATTACAATTTCTCAGGTTTTGAAGCTATGATTCGTTTTATTGGCGTTATCTCATTTTTTATCATGAAATCCATATTTTTCAAACAGGATTTTCGGAGTCAGTTTTATCAAGGCTCAACCATAAACTCAATTGAGCGCCCCTGTAGGATTGTTGGAATTAGCGACTTTTCAGAAATTTCTTCTTGCAAAACTATGAAAAGCAGGGTTTTATCTATTGACTTTAGTATCTTTTTGAGTTAAATTGAAACGAACAAAGCTTATCAGAGCTTTAAAATTAAACTCTTTAGAAGGAGGCAGAAATGACAAAAGCTGAGTTAATTGAAAAAATGGCCAAAGATGCCAAAGTATCCAAAGTAGCGGCCGGTGCTGTTCTTGATTCGTTCATGGCCAACGTAACCAAGGCTTTGAAAAAGAAAGACGGCAAGGTTACCCTGGTTGGTTTTGGCACCTTTCAGAAAACCCGTCAAAAAGCACGCAAAGGCCGCAATCCCCAGACAGGCGCACCGATTAAGATTAAGGCCCGCAACGTCGTGAAATTCAAGGCAGGCAAAAAACTCAAAGAGTCTGTCTAATTAATTTCAAACCATTAAAAAAGGCAGTTTTTCAGTCTTCCCCAGGTTGAGAGCTGCCTTTTTTATTGCCTTAAGGGCCATCTGCAAGAGATGGAAGTTGACTTCCGGCGCTTGAACATTACCTTCTACCAAGACCCCTTGATAGGAGCATCGGAGGTTCATCGATGAGCACAGACCCGCCGGATCAACAAGGATACCCGCTTTCCGAAATTGATGAAGAAATCAGCGAACCCCCCATGTTTAAGGTTCTGCTGCATAATGACGATTTTACCACCAAGGCCTTCGTGGTAGCGGTTCTTATGGGCATTTTCAACAAATCCCAGGATGAGGCCACCCGCTTGATGTGGCATGTCCACAAAAACAAGGTGGGTGTATGCGGAATTTATCCCCTGGATGTGGCTGAAACCAAGATAACCCAGGTGACGGCGATAGCCCGGGAAAACGGGTTCCCGCTGAAGGCGACAATGGAAGCTGAATGAAGGCAACCGGAAGCATGACCAATTTAATGGAAAAAGATATCCTGACCAGAGTGACCAGATACAATCTGATACGCAACCATAGAATGATTTACATCGATGTGCATGAGAGCCTGGCGGGCCAGCTGGCAGGTAAATTTGTGGCGGTTCCCAACCTGATCAATATCATTGCCAGACAGGAATTTCAGGGGGTTGGTGAAACCGATGCCGAGGCCCTTGAAGACTGTTTGCTGAAAATTAAGAATTACGACATCGAAGATATTTTTCCCACCTCCAACCCACCGGCTCCGGAAAAAACCTAACCGCCGCGCTTGTGCGCGTCGGCCCCATGATCCAGCCGGCTTGCGCGGGCCAGGATCTTGACAACTTTGGGGCGATATTCCTTTTTGCGGGCCATTTTATTCGCCCTGGTTTTAACGATCAGCACGGCGGCAAAAAAAAAGAAAAAGCCCGTCAGGGCCGATAATCCGGAAGGATTAAAATTCAGGCGGGGAGCCATTTCCTGTCCAAGCACAGCTCCGATGATCAACAGTAAGATGGGGAATACATAGAGCAGAAAAGTCGCCTTGAGCAGCGAGGAGGTTTCAAATAAAAGCAGGATCCGGTCGCCCTCCCTGGCACCGGCTTCATTTATGGCTTTTACTTCCTTTTCACCGCTATTGCCCATAGAATGGCAAGAACCCCTGGCCGTGCACCCCGCACAATCCCCGGTTTTGACGGTTTTCACCCAGGCTGCCCTGGAATCGGCCTTAATAACGATGCCCTGCTCGGTAGCCAAGTTTATAGCCTCTTTGAATCCTTATATTCAAGACTGCGTCGCGACGGTGGTTTCAGCTTGCCGGGTCGACGCTGCGGTATGTTCATAGCATATCAGCCCGCACTGCAAGCATCGCGAAGCTTCGGCCTGGGCGGCTTGCTTGCTGAAGCCCCTTTCAATCTCGCCGCAGACGGCAAGCTCTCTGCCGCTGCAAAGCGGCATGATCTCGCGCTGACTGGCCGCCACGTTTTCGACATGATCCACATCTTGAATCGGGGATTGTGGTGTGATCACCTGCTCTGTAAGCAACGGATCAAGACCATATAAAATTTGCTGAATCGACGCCGCCGCCCTCCGGCCTGCCCCGATGGCCTTGATGGCAGCGCTGTAATCAGCCAGAACATCACCTTCGGCAAACAGTCCGACCTCGTCTTTAAGGGCCGGTTGTTTGTAAGGTGCGAATGCTTCCCAGCGCAGAGGCGGATGGTCTGCTTCCTCGGCTACGGACTCAGCCGGTTTATTCTCAACAAAAATCAACTCCGGAAAACGCCCGGCAGCGATAACCAGGGATTGGGCCGCAATGGTCGAAATTGCCATGGTTTGGGTATCGATCACATCCAGTTCCACAAGGTTGTCTGCTTCGCCGCGCAACCGGTGCAGACCGGCGTTATAGACAATATTCAATCCATCGATACCAAGCTCTTGGACATCGGCATCGGTGACCGGGCTGTTGAACGGATCTTCGCGGTACAGAATGGTAATTTTATCGGCGCCCGCGCTTTTGCAAATTTTGGCAGTCTCCAGGGCCAGTTTGCCACCCTCCAAGATAACCACCTGCGGCGCGAATGCATTGGCCTCAGATCCTTTCAGCGCTGGGTTCAAGAGATCAACCATCATGTAGGTACCCGGTATGGGGGATTCAATTTCAGCTGCCGTGCCCCGGGCCAGCCGGCCGTCCCAGCCGCCGACTGCCAGAAAGAGCGCATCGACATCCTGTCGAAGCAGCGTGGTAACGGTAAGATCCTTTCCCAGCACTTTGCCGGTCTCCGCCTTAACGCCCATTTCCAGAATCCCGTCGATATCCCAGTCAAGTATCTCCGCCGGCAGCCGTTCGGCGGCTATGGCAGTTCGAAGCAAGCCGCCGAGCTTGGCACCGGCTTCGTAAACGGTGACATCATGCCCCAGGCGGGCCGCAAAAAAAGCGGTGGAAAGCCCTTCGACACCGCCGCCGACCACGGCGATATTGCGACCGGTTGCCGGCGCCTTGTATGGCAGAATTCTTTCACCGCTTTCCCGCTCAAAATCGGCCGCATAGCGTTTTAAAAAATTGATGGCCACCGGCTCATCGATAAAATTGCGACGGCAATCCAATTCGCAAGGACGGGGGCAGATTCTTCCAATAATGGCCGGAAAGGGGTTGCGCTCCTTGATGACCTGAACCGCTTCGTGATAGTTGCCCAGGGAAATCTGCCGAATATACTCACGGATGTTGATGCCGGCCGGACAACTCCGCTGACAAGGTGTGGTACATTCTTCAGTGGTGTATTCCCGCATGAGGCGGCGGGTGGTTGATGACAGGTTGATGATGTGTTTCGGGCAGACCCGCTCACAGGTCCCGCAGCCGGTGCATCTTTCTTCATCCACTTCCGGCAGTCCGTCCGGACCCATCGAGATGGCATCAAAGGGACAGGTTTTGGCACAGGTGCCCAGCCCCAGACAGCCGATGGTGCACACCTTCATACCGCCGCCCAGCAGCGCCACCGCACGGCAATCATCCAGGCCATTGTAAATGTATTTCAAATCGGCATCCTGTACCCCGAAATAGCATCCCGGTCGCGCGATATCCGGCTCTCTGGCCTCGATTTTAATCCCCATAATTTCGGCGATGGCCTCAGCCACCTCGGCACCGGCAGCTACACAGGAATTGGGTGCTGCGATACCGGCCACGATCGCTTCCGCATTGGCGCTGCAACCCGGCAGCCCGCAGCCGCCTCAATTGGCACCCGGTAAAGCCTCCTCGACGGATTCGATCTTGGGATCCACGTAGACATAAAAAATTTTCGACGCCAGAGCCAGTACCCCACTGATCACCAGGCCCATGGCCCCCATCAAGATAAGCGCTGCAGTCATGTTACCACCCCGTGATGGACTAGATTATACGTCGGTTAAAATCGTGAAACTCAATCCTGATCATCTGTTTCTGTGCTAAATCACACAGGAGTGTTGGAGTTATGGAGTTATGGAGTATTGGAATAATGACGGGTCAGATGGGTCAGCCATTACTCCAGTACTCCATCACTCCAATACTCCGGTTTCATACCGGACAAACAGTCTTTGGTTGACTGAATCTATTTTATAAAACCATGATTCGGTTGACCGTCAGAAGATCGCATCAAACTTGCACTTTTCAAAACAGGTCATGCACTTGATACATTTTTCCTTGTCGATACGGGCAACCTCTTTCTTTTGCCAGGTTATGGCATCCACCGGACAGCTGCGAAAGCAAAGACCGCATTTGGTGCACATTTCCGGTTCTACTTCAAACCGCAGGAGTTCAACGCAGCGTTTGGCCGGACAACGCTTTTCATAGATGTGTGCTTCGTATTCATCTCGGAAATACCGCAGGGTGGAAAGGACCGGATTGGGGCCCGTTTGCCCCAGCCCGCATAAGGCCGTTTCCTTGATCGTTCCGGAGAGCTTTTCCATGATTTCGATATCTCCCGCCTCCCCCCGGCCCTCGCAAAATTTTTCAAGCAGTTGCAAAAGTCGTCGGGTACCCTCACGGCAGGGAGTGCACTTTCCGCAGGATTCATCCTGAACGAAGTCCATAAAAAAGCGTGCCATATCCACCATACAGGTGTTCTCGTCCATGACAATCGCCCCGCCGGAACCCATGATAGCCCCAACCTTGGCAATGGCCTCGTAGTCAACCGGTGTATCCAGGTACTGTTCAGGGACGCATCCGCCCGAAGGCCCTCCGAGTTGAACGGCCTTGAATTTTTTCTTTTTGGGAATACCGCCGCCAATGTCATATATGATGGTCCTAAGGGAGGTCCCCATCGGCACTTCCACCAGACCGATGTTGTTCACGTCGCCGGACAGGGCAAAAACCTTGGTCCCCTTGCTGCTTTCGGTGCCGACGCTGGCATACCAACTGCCGCCATTCAGCATGATCTGGCCGATATTGGCCAGGGTTTCGACATTGTTCAGGACGGTCGGTTTTTCCCACAGGCCTTTGTGGGCGGGGAACGGCGGGCGGGGCCGCGGCATGCCGCGTTTGCCTTCGATGGATCGCATCAGGGCGGTTTCTTCACCGCAGACGAAGGCCCCGGCGCCCTGATAGATTTCAATGTCAAAGTCAAAACCGGTTCCCAGAATATCCTTTCCCAGCAATCCATATTCCCGGGCCTGTTGGATGGCAATTCCCAGCCGTCGGATGGCCAGCGGATATTCCGTCCGGGCGTAGATAACGCCCTGGCGGGCATCAATGGCTTTGGCGGCAATAATCATCCCCTCGAGCACGGCATGGGGATCGGCTTCAAGAATACTGCGGTCCATGAAGGCGCCGGGATCACCCTCGTCCGCGTTGCACAGAACATATTTGACATCGCCCGGCGTTTTACTGGCAAATTCCCACTTTAAACCGGTCGGAAAACCGGCACCACCTCGCCCTCTGAGACCGGACACCTTGACTTCTTCTATAATCCGTTCCGGGGTCATCTCCTGCAGGGCCTTAGCGGCGCCAAAATATCCGTCCCGGGCGATATATTCCTCGATAACCTCCGGATCAATGGCACCCTTATTGCGCATTACCCAGAACATCTGATGCGCAAAGAAGGGGATCTGCTCCATATTCGGAATAGTTTCCTTGGAGGCCGGCTCGACATAAAATAACTTTTTTACCGGACGGCCTTTCAGAAAATGCTCTTCAACGAGATGGGGCACATCTTTGGGTTTCAGTTTCTGATAATAAATCCCCTCGGGCTGGACCAGCATGACCGGGCCGACCGCGCAAAAACCGTTGCAGCCGGTCTCGATAATTTTGATTTCTTCAGCAAGCCCCTGGCGCTCGAGTTCTTTTTGGAGGGTTTCCTGAAACTCCTGAGTTCCAGTGGCATGACAGCCTGTGCCACCACAGAGCATCAACTGCGTCCTTACTTTGTTCATTCCTTACTCCTTGCCAAGAACCATCGGGTCCTCTGGAACCTCGATTTCCGAAATTTTCATCGGCTGTCTGACGCCGGTCTACTCGTATTTTTCGAGGGTCTCAATGACCTTATCAGCCTTTACATCTCCATATGTGTCCTGATCAACCACCACGACCGGAGCCAGGCCGCAGGCCCCCAAGCATCTGACGGCTTCGAGCGAAAACCGGCGATCCTCGCTGACGCCGCCCTCTTTGACGTTGAACTGGTTTTCGATCCGACTGATAGCCTCTTTGATTCCCTTGACATAGCAAGCTGTTCCCATACAGACCTTAATCAGATGGCGTCCTTTGGGTTCAAACGAAAACAGTGAATAGAAGGAAGCAACCCCGTAGACTTCGCTGCGGGAAAGATTCATGCCGAAACTGATATAATCGATCAACTCAACCGGCAGGTATCCGACAACATCCTGACACTCTCGCAACACGCCGATAACCGAACCGGCGATATCCCGGTTGGCGGCAATAATTTCATCAATCTTCGTCCACATGTCGTCGGTAACATCAGGGTGCTGAGGATGGCTGGCGTCGGTCATTTATCACCTCCGGCGATTCTATAGTGTTCAGGTCGGATTTAGGAAAATCGAAGATAGCAATATCACATAACCGATTTAAAATGTCAATCGTTTGGAATGTCGAATGTCGAGTGTCGAATGTCGAATTAAGGAATTCTTTCTATTATTACTATTAAAGCCACTTTTCCTGAGTTTGATGACCTTGCTGCCGCAGGAAATTTTAATAAATTATTATGCCCTTTATATATGATCGAGCGAAGCGGCTCCATCATTCGACATTCGTCATTCGAAATTCGTCATTCCAAACATTCGTCGATCGTCATTCGTCATTCCTCACTCGCCCTCAAATTCAATGATGGCAAAACAGTTTCGGTTGCCCATCTTTTCGCGGCCCTTTAAGTCCGGGAGCTCTATGACAAAAGCGCATTCCAGGATATCCCCACCGAGTTTCTCCACCAGCGCAGCAGAAGCTGCAACGGTGCCTCCGGTGGCCATGAGATCGTCAATAATAACAACCCGATCACCCCTGGTGATGGCATCTTCATGGATTTCAATGGTTTCCTCCCCGTATTCCAGGGTGTAAGATTCGCTGATGGTTTTGTAAGGCAGTTTGCCCTTTTTACGGATTGGTATGAACCCTATATCCAATTCATAGGCCAGTACCGCTCCGAACAAAAAGCCCCGGGCATCGATGCCGACAATTTTATCGATCCTCTCATTGAGATACCGGTTGTAAAAAATCGAACAGATCGCCTTAAATGTCTTGGGGTCCTCCAGCAGCGTGGTAATATCTCTGAAGATGACACCTTTGATGGGCCAGTCGGGAATCGATCTGACCTTGCTTTTGATAAAATCGCACTTGGCATTATAATCAGAGCTATCATCAGATAAGGGGGGGGTAGATTTCATTTGGCACCTTCCTGATTGGACAATTGTTTGACCGCTTCGAGCAAAATCTTTTTGACGTTACCCACATTTTTCGTAAAAATATCTAAAATATCCTGCCACGCCGGCATTTCTTCGTCTTCTTTCCAGCAATCATAATCCGTCGACATGGCAATGACAGCGTAAGGAAGCCCGGCTTCCCTCGCGAGGGCGGCTTCGGTGGCCACTGTCATGTTGATGATATCGGCCCCCCAGGCAATATACATTTTGGATTCCGCCCGGGTTGAAAACCGGGGGCCCTCGATGGTAACCAGGGTTTTGTCTTTATGAATTCTGAACCCCAGATCCTTAGCAACCGCATATAGCAGATTGCTCAAAGATTTATCAAAGGGATCGGCCATCACCTCATGGTGCATCCCACCTCTGAAATCGTCATAAAAGGTATTGATTCTGCGTTTCGTGAAATCAATGAACTGAGACGGTATAATAAAATCACCGCGTCCAATTTCCTCTTTCAAACTCCCACAGGCATTGGTCGCGATAACATGGGTCACATTTAAATCTTTGAGGGCCTGGATATTGGCTCGATAGTTCACATGGGTCGGGCTAAGATGGTGGTTCATGCCGTGCCTGGCAACAAAAATAATATCAACATCGTTGAGCTTGCCGGATGTTATCTGGGCTTCACCATAGGATGTAGTGCAGCTTTGGGTTTGCAAATCTGTTATCATATCAGGATCGTCCAATCCGGATCCACCAATAATGCCGATTCTCATGCATGCCTCCTTCCGCCGAATGCGCGTCGCTTTTGGAATATCTCACTGAAATTGGTCCAAGAGACACGCATAGCAAAAAATGTCATGATGGTAAAGCGTTTTAAAAACAGGCAAACGCTGCCAGGTGTATCTGTGTCTTGACACACAATCTTCTTACTGCCATACTCTGGCTTACACATGGGTTTTCGCCCGATTAGCCCCTGGCCCCGCATCAGGCCCGACTCCGTCCCGGAGGGGGCTGGCTTGCCCTCCAACCTGCAAGCCTAAAGGGCTGGAAGCGGTTTTGGAAGGACTGTTGAAACTATGACTGGGTTAACAAAAACATTTAAGATCAAAGCCAAAGATTTCATTCATGCCGGTGAGGCCTCGATCAATATTCAAAACCTTCTCAAATCCCTGGACTTTAACCCTCAATTAATACGCCGCATAGCTATTTGCGGTTATGAAGGTGAAATGAATGTGGTCATGCACGGCGGCGACGGTCAGCTGAGCGTTGAAATAGACACCAGTAAGTTGGTGATGGAAATATCCGATAACGGCCCGGGGATTGAAGATATTGAAATGGCGATGAAGACCGGTTTTTCCACTGCCTCGGACGAACACCGGGAAATGGGGTTCGGCGCCGGTATGGGGCTGCCGAACATGAAAAAAAATTCAGACGAAATCGCAGTTGAATCTTCCCCTGGGCAGGGCACGCAGGTCAAAATGGTTTTTCATCTTTCTTGACACTCAATTCGCATTACGATATTTTTTGACTAATTAGCATGTATATATCAGCCGCATAGTAAACAGGAGGTGGGCATGATCGGGAATGATTTTCTGGAGTCGGTTGGAATCTTCAAGGGCCTGGACGAAAACCAGCTGACCGCGGTGCGGGGCTGTTGTCAGGCAGAACAGCACAAATCGGGTTCCAAGCTGTTTGGAGAAGGTGAACCGGCATCCAACCTTTATATCGTCAAAACCGGTCAGGTTGACCTGCGCTTTGATTTGCCGGGGCGACCGACATCCGAAAAAAATACCATCTCTTCCATATTGGAATCCAAGGCTTTTGGCTGGTCCAGCCTGGTGAGTCCCTATAAATACAGCCTTTCGGCCTACTGCACCACCCCGTCCTGCGAAGTGGTAAAAATAGACCGGCAAAGACTATTCAAGCTGTTTGAAGAGGATCACCGGCTCGGGTATCTGGTCCTGTCAAATATGGTCAGGGTCATCGGCAAACGGTTTCAAAAATTAGAAAAATTGGCGACCGCCGCGCCCGTTTCCATGGTAAAGGTCATCGTACACCTTGCAACGTGCGGCATCGTTGCGGGAGCCCGCGATGTTATGGACGCCCTTTTGGAAGAAACCAAAAATAGCGGCCGGTCGGATATAAAGGTGGCGTCTTCCGGCTGTATCGGCAAATGCCCCACCGAACCGAACGTAACGATCCAAATCGAAGGAGAAGATCCCGTTGTGTATCAGAAAATGAATGCCGAAAAAATGCGTCAGGTCTTCCACCAGCATGTCCTGAGGGGTCAAATCCAGGCTGATTTTGTTTTAACTGATTAAAAAGCGTTTTGCGGGAGGAGCGCATGATCGATATCGAAGCATTGAAAGCCGTTGAAGCCCTCAAGGGACTAAATGACGCTCAGTTGGCGGCAATCCGGAATATCAGTGAAAAAATGCAATTTACCAAAAACGAAAGGCTGTTTGCGGAAGGCGAGCCTTCGGCCCACCTGTGGATCGTGCTCGAGGGTGAGGTAGAGCTGCGCAATGACCGCCCGGAGGGCAAGACGACCCCGGTGGAAGATCCCATTTCTTTCATATCCAAAGCGGAGCTATTTGGATGGTCAAGTTTTATGCCGCCTTTCGAATACAAACTCTCGGCTTTTTGCGCCAGCCAGAAATGTGAAGTGGTCAAAATTGAAAAAAAACGCCTGGTAGACTTGTTTGAAAACGATGCCGACCTGGGGTTTGAGCTCATGTCACATATCCTGCGCGTAATCGGAACCCACTTCTACCAGTTCCGCAATGGCATCGCCCAGCGCTGGGGGCATGATATCATGAGCGGCTGGTAACATGTGATCGATTTTCAGGGTTCACGGGAATAAAGTGAAGGCATAGATGAAACTATCAAAAATAATCGAAGCACTGGATGGCAAGCTCCTCACCGGCGATGGGTTTTTAGAAAAAGAAATCACAACCTGCGGGGCCAGTGATCTGATGAGCGACATTCTGGCCGGGTTGTCGGAGGGCTGTATTCTGTTGACAGGACTGACCACCGTCCAAGTCATTCGAACTGCCATGGTGGCCAATGTGGGTGCCGTGGTATTTGTAAGGGGGAAAACACCGCCTGCCGAGGTGATTGGGTTGGCAGAAGAAAATCAGTTACCGCTGATTTCCAGCCCCTACTCTATGTTTGTTTCATGCGGCAGATTACATGACTGCCAGCTAACTGGACTGGACGGCAAACGATAGTCCAGCGCCTGGCCATGGACCATTGAATATCGAAAATTTCTGGTAGGTTATTTTTTATTCCAGAGATGATGCCCTAGATCCCAGCCTCAACTGTAAAATCCTGACCAGAATGAAAATCCTTAGGGCCGCTTCAAATATGTATGACGACTCCAAATCAGACAGGATTCATTCTATATTCAATTGTAAATAAATAATAGTCAATGCATTGGCAAGTGCCATGACCGGCAAAAAGAAAACCGACAAAGGCTTACGCTATATCCGCTATGACAAAGAGGTGTGTGCTGGCGGTTCCAGCTGCCTGAAGGTATGCCCGACGCTGGCCATCAGGGTCAGAAGCGGCAAAGCTGTGCGTAATGAAAATCTATGCATCGGCTGCGGGGAATGTATCCGCGTGTGCCAGGAAGCAGCCCTCAGCGCAGCCACAAGTAATCTGGAGCGGCTAAACAAGGACGAGATATCGGTCGCCCTCGTAACACCGGTGCTTTACGCTCAATTCCCGGGGGTGATGCCGGAGGACATCCTGATGGGGCTCAGGGCGCTGGGTTTCCAACACACCGTGGATATGTCCTATTTCCTCGAAATGTTTCAATATGCCACCGAGGAATTCATTGTCAGAAATAGAGTCAGCCGACAATCTCCGTGGCCGCTGATATCGCCTGTCTGTCCGGTGGTGATCCGTCTGATCGCCTTCAAGTTTCCGAGTCTGATGCCCAACGTCCTGCCGTTATTGAGGCCGGTAGACCTGATGGCAAGGGAGGTCAGGCAACGCATTGTGCAGGAATATGGAATCAGTGCAGAAAGGGTCAGGCTGTATTACATCAACCCCTGTCCGACCAAACGCGGCCCGATCCGCTTGGCCTCCGCAAAAGCACAGGGTGACACCTGTTTTTCTCTGGGCATCAACGATATTTACGCCGACCTGTTGCACCAGATCGAACACATGCGGGAGGCTGATCCAATCCCTTATTCCAACATTCGATTCGACTTTGAGTACTGCCACACGGGCAACGGGCCGATGTGGGGCATGTCGGGCGGTGAAATTGCCGACATGAATATCGATAACTCCCTGGCGGTTTCCGGATTGGATGAAACCATCACCTACCTTGAAAAGATGGAAATGGGGCTTTTCAGCAATCTGGAATACATCGAATTTAGAACCTGCCGGGAAGGGTGCCTGGGAGGCGCCATCACCGCCATCGACAAGTACCTGGCTAAAAGTGCCGTCAACAAAATGATTAAGATGCTCGGACTGGGAAGGCGGCTGTCGCGGGACAAGATTTTGCGGCAATATGAAAAAGGTAGATTTCTGACGGATAAAGATCCTGCGAAACTTATTCAAATCTTTGGATCCCGGGCCAAACCAATGTCCATTGAAATGCTGCGGGAAGTTGATGAGATACTGGATCGTATCAAGGGCCACGACTGCGCGGAATGTGGCGCGCCCACCTGTAAAACCTTTGCCGAAGATGTGGTCAAGGGCGAGGCATCTTTGAATGAATGCCTTCTGTTGGGCGGAGACAGAGCGTGTTAAAAGAATTCAGGGCTGACCTCCATATTCACAGCTGTCTGTCGCCTTGCAGCGACTGGGACATGAGCCCCAGAAAGATTGTCCAGAAAAGCCTGGAAATCGGACTGGATTTAATAGCCCTGTGCGACCATAATTCGGCGGAAAACGCCGGCGCTACCATGCGCGAGGGTGACAAGCGGGGTCTGCCGGTTCTGCCGGGCATGGAAATCTGTTCCCGGGAAGAAGTTCACATTCTGGCTTTATTTGATGAGTTGGACCCGGCACTTGAAATGCAAGCCCATGTCTATGCCAATCTGCCGGGGGAAAACAATTCGAAAGTGTTCGGGTGTCAGGTCGTTGCCAACGAAGATGATGAGGTTATTGGAGAAAATCCGCGCCTGCTGATAGGGGCCACCCGCCTGAGCCTGTATGACATCGTTGATAAAACCCACATGCTGGGCGGCATTAATATCTCCTGCCATGTCGACCGTCCGTCCTATGGGATTATCAATCAGCTTGGCTTTATTCCCGGGGATTTGAATCTTGACGCTCTGGAAGTGTCCTATCGCATCGACCTGGCGCAGGCGGCCCAGGAAATCCCCGGTATCGGCAGCTATTCCTGTGTGACCGCGTCGGATGCCCATTACCTCGACGACATCGGCAGGGCCTGTAGCGTTTTTGAACTGGCCGCGCCTACACTGGCCGAAATACGGCTGGCGCTGGCGAGAAAAGAAGGCAGAAGGATACTGGTCTGATTGCGGGAAATATCATTACACATTCTGGATATTGTTGAAAACGGTATTACGGCCGGAGCCGATTGCATTCACATTGGGGTGGTCGAATCCCGTACCGAAGATTTATTAAAAATTATCGTCAGGGACAACGGTCGCGGCATTCCCGCCGACAAATTAGACCGGCTCCAAGATCCCTTCGTCACTTCCCGCACCACCCGCAGGGTTGGCCTGGGCCTGTCGCTTTTAGCAGCCGCTGCGGAGCGTTGCGACGGCAAGATGGAGGTTACGGTCGGAACCGCCGGCGGCACTGAAGTGAGTGCGACCTTCGGGTACAACCATATCGATCGGGCCCCGATGGGTGACATGGCAGCCACCATGACCACATTGATGATGGGCAGCCCGCAGATCGACTTTGTATATACTCATATTATCGACGGCAAAGATTTTATCCTGGACACGCGGGAACTTAAAAAGGAGTTGGGAGTTGACTCCCTGGAAGATCCGATGGTAATTCACCAACTGGGCCAGAGCATCCGTACCTCATTGGCCGAGCTCGCACCCCATGCTGACCAACCCGAAACAACGGAGAAAAACAATGGCAAAACTCACGATTGACGATCTGAAAAGAATAAAAGAGGAAACCGCCAAGAGCACCTCGGTGCGCGAAGGCAAGGCCAACATTAAGATAACGGTCCACATGGGAACCTGCGGCATTGCAGCCGGTGCACGCGAGGTAATGAACGCGCTGATGGAAGAAATGGCCGAGGCGGATCGCCAGGATATTCGTGTCGTTACCTCCGGATGCATGGGCATGTGCAGCAGCGAACCCAATGTGACCATCGAGAGTAAAGAAGCCGAGCCGATCGTTTATCAGAAAATGGATTCGAACAAAATGCGTCAGGTGTTCAAACGCCATGTTATGTTAGGCGAAATTCAATCGGATTTTGCTCTGGCAAAAATGTAGGTTTTTAGGTTCAAAGGTTCTGGGTTCAGGGTTCAGGGTTGACAGACAGTTCGCTCCCCTCAAGGAGGCCAAGATAACCTGCCGCAAAGCCACCCTCTATTTCAGAATGGTTGAGGGTCCTCATCAGCCGAAGTTCGTATTTTCTTAACCTTTGAACCCTAAACGCTGAACCCGGAACCTGAGACAAAACTTAAACAAACAATATAACTTTTGCAAAAAAACAGAATTTCTAGGTAATGAGGATGCACGATGAAAGTAGACGGCCAAGACATCCGCACCATCTGGCTGGATAAAGATAAAACCGTTGTTAAAATTATCGATCAGCGCAAACTCCCCCATGAGTTTGTCATCGTTGACCTCAAAACCGTGGATGATGCCATCACCGCCATCAAAGATATGTATGTGCGCGGCGCTCCGCTGATCGGGGTGACCGGTGCCTATGCCGTCTATTTGGCGACCTTAAATGCACCGGGCGCCCACATCGATCCGGACTATTTAGCAACAGAAGCCGATCGCATAAAAGCCGCCCGCCCGACGGCCGTCAACTTAAGTTGGGGGGTGGAACAAGTCATGTCCGCAATCGCCCGGCAGACTGAATCGGAGAAAAAAATTGAGGCGGCCCGCATAGCCGCCGGCGCCATCACCGAGCAGGAAGTGGAAAACTGCCGTAAAATAGGCGAGCATGGTCGCTCTCTGATCGAGCAGATCAGTCGACAAAAGAGCGGCAAGACGGTTAACGTGTTGACGCACTGCAATGCCGGATGGCTGGCCTGCATCGAACACGGCACCGCCACGGCGCCGATTTATGCCGCTTTCGACCACGGCCTTGATGTGCATGTCTGGGTGGATGAAACCCGTCCCCTCAACCAGGGAACCCGGTTGACCGCCTGGGAACTCGGCAAGCACGGGGTCAAGCACACCATCATCACCGATAACGCCGGCGGCCATATCATGCAGCACGGGATGGTTGACATAGTCATCGTCGGCACCGATCGTACCGCGGTTTCCGGTGATGTGGCCAATAAAATCGGCACCTACCTGAAAGCCCTGGCCGCCTGGGAAAACCATGTGCCCTTCTATGTCGCCCTGCCCTCCAGCACGTTTGACTGGAACATTAAAGACGGGATCAACGCTATTCCCATAGAAGAACGGGATCCCGACGAGATAAGGTACGTGCAGGGAGTTGACCACAACGGCGCCACCAGTGTTTTGATCTGCCCGCCCGACAGCCCGGCGGCCAATTTTGCCTTTGACGTCACCCCGGCCCGATACGTTAAGGGCTTTATCACCGAACGCGGCATCTGCAAGGCAACCGAAGAGGACATAAAAAGGTTGTTCCCGGAAAAGGAATGATAGATTTCTGCCGTAAGCAACCTAATCCTTGTGGCCAAATAGCCCATCGTGACATGAAAAGTAGACCAAAATGGCGCGGGAATAACTGAACTGAGAATACATATTCTCGAATGTAGTGATGAAGTGCGAAAGAATTTATTCGTTTATATTGAATGAATACCGGCTCCAGACACGATTTTCTTGGGAGGTTGAGCTAATGGAAATCACGACAAAGACAGCCGTATACCAGTTTCAATTCGCATCTGACAAGGCGAGTGAGATCTGTCGCCAACTCGCATTCGCAGCGTTTGCGATCGCATGGATATTTCGGATTCAGCTTGACAACGGGTCCACAGTGCCTGCGTTGCTGGCATACGGCACCGCGCTGGCAACAACAGTTTTGCTGCTCGACCTTTTGCAATATGTCTTTAGTGCGGCAGCGCTGCAAAGCGCCCTGCAACGTGAAGGGGTGTCTGATGAGGAGAAGGTAATTAATGTCACGGCATCTGGTGTTTTCAGTTCGATAATATTCTACGGCAAGATCGTTCTAACGGCGATTGCGTACGCACTCATTCTGAAGTTCTTTGTGGTGACTCTGCTTTAGTGCCAAAATGACGTCAAACGAGAACGTAAATGCAATGACCCTAAATTTACCCGATGGCAAATATTTTTTTGTGAGTGAAATGTTCGGATAAGTTCGGTCTATTTGGACCGAAATGATGTTGAACCCAAGTCAAGATTACGCCAATATACGCCAATTGTTTAAATGGACCGTTGGAGCAGTTGTGTTGTCCGCTATTTCTTTGTTAATTATTACATATATTTTTGACATTAATTTCTGCAAAGGGGTGTTAAATTATGAGAATTCCAAATAAGTATTATTGTATCTTTTCTGCGGTAACATTTATAACAATAACTTTAGCGTGTTCTACGGGCTATGATAAACATGCCGACAAGTATTTTGAGGAGGGGCTGGCATTTTACAAGAGCATGGAATATGATCAATCCATCGAAAGTTTTGACAAAACCCTGGAGTTGGCGCCACACGGCAAGGATAACAATATTGTATACTATAACCGGGGGATGGCCCATCTAAAAAATCGCCAATACGACAAAGCAATCTATGATTTTTCCAAAGCATCAGAAATGACGCCTGCAAGCAGTAAGACGTTAAATTATGATATTTTTGTCAATCGGGGAGAAGCTCATCAGAAAAATGGTGATTTCGATCATGCCATCCTGGATTATACCCAGGCCATAAAGCTGTTTCCGAAGCAAAAGAATATTAAGTTCATTTATAGCAATAGGGCCTGGGCCCAATATGCAAAAGGAAATCATGACGAGGCGGTTGCAGATTTTACGGAAGCGATCAAAGTTGACCCCGAATTCGGACATGCGTATTATGGCAGAGCAACGGTATGGTTTAAAAAGGCAGATTACCAACGGGCACTGAGCGACGCCAAGGAGGCCGCGAAATTAAATCCGACAGACAAGAAAAATGACGATCTGCTATTTGAGATCAAAGCGGCTATAGACAAAAAATAAAACCATCTTTTCTGGTTTCAGAGAAATTCTCAGTTTGGTTATAACAAATAGAATTATCTATTACTTATATTGTTAAACTTTGGAACCAATAGAAATCGTTTGATATGCGAATAGTATCTGGAATAGTTGCATAGTTGTGCTATTGGAGATGTCACATGTTTTTGCAGATATTATTATTTTTCTGAGTTCATCCACATCAATACAATTTAGGTGTGATTGTGATAATGGCACCCACTAAAAGAGGCTGCCGGTATTAGATGTGTAAATCTACTTTTCGTCACAGTGCACCGGTGTCCGAAAATCATTTGTGTTTAAGGCAAACGATTTGCTATGGCGCCATACAGAATTTTAACTTCTCCCTAAATTATAGAGATGAACGTCCGCTCAATTTATCCAGTGACCTGATATTTGGTCTAATCTCATAAATATTTTGGCATAAGTGTATTTGATAATTTTTTAGCAGGAACGCACGGATTCAAGGGGTCATCACATGAAAAAATTTACTTTGATCATACTATTATTTGTTTCGATCGCTTTGTTTGCGGTTGTTCGCCTGCCAATGGCCCAAAACTTGACTGCTGGCCAGGAGGTTTTTAATGATTTCTGTCTCGGTTGCCAAAAGGGGGCGGCAATGTAATGAACCCCCAAAAAACCCTTCATATGAGTGCCTTAGAAAAATACGGTATAAATACTGTGGAAGCAGTTAAGAAGCAGATAACAACAGGAAATGGAATGCCTAGCTTTGAAAAACTCCTCACTGCCGAGCAAATTGAAAATGTAGCCGCCTATGTGCTCAACAAAGCCCAGAAGGGTTGGTAGGCGTTTATTTCTAAATATGTCCAACAATCGCAGGTTGATATTAAACTGTCAGATGGACATTCTTTCCATGATTGCGGGCCGTGGCGATAACAACGATTAGGTTGATAAAAAAACTCGAGCAGTTTGGCTCAAAGAAAACTCCAGCAAATCTTAATGAAGGCTCAATTACCCATATCTGCTATTTACCAAAAGTTTTGACACTTCTAAAATCGCAGTGATATTCGTTTCATATCTGTTAAAATCGCCAAGTCGTGATTTTGGCAAAAGGTCACAGAGTATTGATAGCCCAAGTTTACCGTTCATCTCAATCTGTGATCCTCACAATTTCTGAATACTAAAAAACTGCGGTATTCTCCATTAAAATGTAAATAAAAATGACTCGAATTATTGTGTGCATGATCGGAATTTTTGTCTTTGGGGTTATCTATGCTGAAATCCTGAATGAATTGAAACTTTTTGACTTCAGGGTAAATGACTATCTTTTTGCAGGCTCAATATCCCTGATTTTCTTGTTTTCCGAGCTGATATTGAAACATCTTGAAAAAAGAGAATCCATATCCAATCAAGATGAAATCAGGTTCAGGAAAATCAAAGATTTTTATTACATCACTTTGGCATTACTCGGATTTATTCTTTTGGTAGCGGCGCCATTTATATGGTGGGGGGCAATTAAGAGGTTAGCTCATATGGCAAATGAAGGGATCAGGTAAGTTGTTTGATCCAATCTCCTTTTTAATTCAAACTATGAGCTGAATGCTTTGAGTTAATTCATTTTTGAAGATCGGGAAATTTTTGTCCCAGGCTTTTGCGGTTTTTTGCTGCGACCTTGCTTTTTCTGGCTGACCAGGTGCGGATCTGTTTGAGCGCTTTGGAGGCAGCACCGGGTTGTTTCTCCTGCCGACTTACCTCAATGGCTTTTGGTCTGGCATCGGCCATGACCGCCCTTCCGACGGGCGTACGGGTAATCACGGTTGTCCAGCCATCCTCCGCACCGATGCCGCCAAAGGAAAGATCAGCATATTCGGCGGAATAATCCGGGCAGAAATAACAGGCAAAACGTTTCATAAATTCGAGTTCATCCAGCATGACATGTTTGGTTGCCCCGCTGTTTAAGTGCACGATCAAATCGGTTTTGATGTTTACCTTGCTGACATCCGACCATTGAAATCCGCCGATTTCGGCCAGTTTATCCCGCTGTTTTTCGCCAAACACAAAGTTGCCGGAGCAGAACAGCCCCAGGCAGTATTTGATCGAATCCGCCGGAATGATGTTCAGGATTTGCATCCTGCGGACGGCCCGGATCTGGCAGGGCGTTCCCACAAAGGCCACCCGATGCAGGCCCTTTTGGATCAGGGGGTGAAATTCTCTAAACTGGGAATAGGTCAAATAGTAGTCGCTGAAGCGCTTCATGCCGTGAGAGGTTTCAAAGGAGAATCCCGCGGCCTTGCGGATATCGTCTTCGGTCAGCGCCAAAAACGGTTCGCGCTGAAACGGACCTACCTGTCTGGTGACGATGGCCCCATCGATCCGCCCGGATTTCAATAAATGCGCCAGCAGAGCCGTGACCACGCCACCGTCGGTCGCTTTTGCTCGAATAGCCCGATCGGTCGCACGGGCCAACACCGTTTCGATCACCCGCCCAATCGGGGGACTCCAGCCCAGTTTTTGTCTGGTTTCCTCGTTGAGCTCGTCGATTTCGGGACAGATCGTATAACAGAGTCCACACTCGATACACTTATCCTCATCGGCGTATCGGGGTTTACCCTCGGCGTCCAGCTCTAAAGCGCCGAAATTGACCGCCGAGCAAAAGGTCACACAGCCGCCGCAGCGATGGCACAACCCGGGTTTCTGGACATCCTCTATCAAATTGGTGAAAGACTTCATAGTCGCTCCTAGAAATGACTAATGACTAATAAATAATTATGGAATCGCTTCGCTCTGTCATTCTTATATCATTATGTTTGTCTTCTTTGTATCGTTGTAGCTTCCTATAAGTTTAGCAACAAATTTAATTTCAGTAACTCCGGCGATATCCCCGGTTCATTTTCATTTATAAAAACTGGATTCCGGCTTTCGCCGGAATGACGTTCAGAACCGGCCTTTATATTTTTTCAGTATGAATAAAATAGACAGAATTCCTTCATTAGTCATTATTCAATAGACATTAGGCATTCCATAGCATTATTCATTAGTCATTCCAGACGTGATCATGGCCATGATCTGGCTGGTTTCAAATCCTTTCAGGTGAATCGCTCCGGATCGGCATGAGGCGGCGCACAGACCGCACCCCTTGCATAGGGTTGATTGGATTTCAGCCTTGGTTGTTTTTTCATCAAACTTGGGCGCTGAATACGGGCATACCGAGACGCACACCCCGCACTGACTGCAAAAACTTGAATCCACCTGGGCAACGGTGCCGCTGACGGCAATTTCCAGAGCGGACAGCACCGTCACGGCTCTGGAAGCCGCCGCCTGGGCCTGGGCAATGGACTCATCCAGCGGTTTGGGTGCATGGGCCAGGCCGCAGACGAAGACGCCGTCGGTGGCGAAATCATTGGGACGCAGTTTGACATGGGCCTCGGCAAAAAAGCCGTCCGCCTTTTGACTCACCTTATACAGCGGCCCCAGGGAGCTGTTTTTTTCCGGCACCATGGCACTGGCCAGCACCAGCAGATCACTGTGAATCACCATCGGCCTTCGCAAGACCCGGTCGCTAAATTCAACCCGCAGGCTGTTACCAGCCTGGCAGACGGCGATGCCGGTCTCATTATTGTAACGGATAAATTTGATGCCGCTTTCCCGGGCCTTCCGGTAGAGGTCTTCGCGCAGACCGTATGATCGCAAGTCCCGGTACAAAATGAAAACGTCCGTGTCAGAATTCAGGGTCTTGAGCTCCAGGGCACTTTTAATCGACCGGGTGCAGCACACCTTGGAGCAATAGGGGCGCTCGGCGTTGCGCGATCCGACGCACTGGATGAAAACCGCGGTGCGGCAGTCGTCAAAGGCCGCGGCCTCTTTTAATTTCAGCTGGAGTTCCAAACCGGTATGCACGCGGTCATCCTGACCATGGAGATAATTTGCGGGCTTATACTCCGCTGCACCGCAGGCAATGATCGTCACACCGTGTTCCAGGGAGGCGGTTGCGCCGTCCGCCTCAATGGTGGTTTTGAAATTACCGACGAAACCGTCGACGTCTCTGATTTCAGCATTTAAAAACACCTTGGTATTCTCATCGGCTTGCACCTGGTTGATGAGATCTTCCACAAACCGGCCGATTTTTTCTCCCTGCCAGGTTTCATTCAATTTAAGGGCCTGGCCACCGAGCTGACTGCCCCTTTCGACCAGATGCGTTGTGTAGCCCTGCTGTGCAAGGGTTCGGGCGGCAATCATGCCGGCCACGCCGCCACCGATCACCAGCACGGCCTGATTGATTTTCATCACGGGCTCTTTCAGGGGCTCGTGCAGGGCGACCTTGGCCACCGACATACGCACCAGATCCTTGGCCTTTTGGGTTGCCGTCGGCATGTCGTCCTTGTGAACCCAGGAACACTGGTTGCGGATGTTGGTCATCTCGAATAAATATTTATTTAACCCGGCATTGATCAGGGTTTCCTGAAACAGCGCTTCATGGGTTTTGGGAGTGCAGGCCGAAACCACCACCCGATTCAGGTTTTGTTCTTTGATAATCCGGCTGATTTGAGCCTGGGTATCCTGGGAGCAGCTGAACAGGTTTTTTTCGGCATAAACGACAAACGGAAGGCTTTTGGCAAATTCAACCACCTCGGGGACATCGACAAAGCCGGCGATATTGGTACCGCAGCAGCAGACGAAGACGCCGATCCGCGGCGGCTCCCCATGAACATTTTGCTCCTCGACAACATCTTTGGTCTTCGCCAGGGTTCCGCGAACCTCGTGCAGCGCACAGCCCACCTCGCCGGCCGCCGCACTGGCCTCGATAACCGAAGACGGTATGTCTTTGGGAGCCTGGATGGTGCCGCAGACATAGACGCCCGGGCGGGATGTCCGGGCCGGGTGCAGATCGCTGGACTTAACAAATTGGTAATGATTCAAATCCAGGCCCAATTTTTGGGCCAAGCCGGCCGCATGGTCACCGGTGCCCAGCCCCACCGAAAGCACAACGATATCGAACAGCTCGCGGACGGTTCTGCCGCTTTCATCAACATAACGAATAGCGTGCCTGTCCTCAGCATCCATCGGCTCGACGTGGGAGATTCGGGATTTGACGAAGCGAACCCCCAGATCGTCTTTGGCGCGGTTGTAATATTGCTCGAAGTCTTTGCCGAAGGTGCGAATATCGATGTAAAAAATGGCCGCATCCAGCCCTTGCGCACTGTGCTCCTTGGCTAAAATAGCCTCCTTAATGGCGTAGGTGCAGCAGACACCGGAACAATAGCCCCGGGCTCCCACATGCGTATCACGGGAACCGACACATTGAAGCCAGGCAATTTTTTTGGGTTCGGTTTTGTCCGAAGGCCGCAGCAGGTGCCCGCCGTATGGGCCGGAAGCCGAGAGGATTCGCTCAAATTCGAGGCTGGTGACGATATTATCAGAGTTGCGGTATCCGAAGGTATCATAAACGCGGGGATCAAAGGCCTGACTGCCGGCGGCTAACACAACAGCCCCGACATTAAGCGTTGTATCTTTGGGCTGCTCGTCAAAGGCGATGGCGCCGGTGGGACAAAATTTCTCACAGGCTTTACATTTACCCCGGATAAAATAAATACACTGCTCGGCATTGATGGCATATTTTAGGGGAACCGCCTGGGCATACTGGACATAAATGGCCTTGCGTTTGCTCAACCCGCTGTCATAGGCATTGGGGACTTTTTTGGGACATTTCTCGGAGCACAGACCGCAGGCGATGCACTTGTCCATATCTACAAATCGAGGATGCCGGATCAGCTTGACATTAAAATTCCCTTCTTCACCGGCGATGTCCTGCACCTCGGTCAGTGTCAGTAATTCAATGTTGATGTTCCGGCCGACCTCGACCAGCTTGGGCGAAATAATTCACATCGCACAATCATTGGTCGGGAAGGTTTTATCCAGCTGCGACATCATGCCCCCGATGGAGCTCGATTCTTCCACGAGGTAAACGTAGTAACCGGAATCGGCAAGGTCCAGCGCTGCCTGCATTCCGGTGATGCCGCCGCCGATCACCAAAACAGATCCGATTTTTGATGTTGCCATGTTCACTCCGCCATTAGATATGAGGCAATACCGGCCAGCCCCAGTCGGTTTTCAGAAAGCCCCAGGGCCTGTTCATCGAGTCCCAGGCTCAATCCGAGCAGCTGGGGATAGAGAATCGCCGCCAGGGGCTCCCAGTCTTTGCGGCTAACCGCCATTTCGTTTTGAACCCAATCAAACTGCAGGTGGGTATAAGGGCAAGCCGTGCATACATAATGCGCACCGGCCTCCCGGGCGCTGTTGATCTTATTCAAGGCCATGTCCATGGCCAGGCTGTCATTGATACCGGTCAAAGGCGCTCCACAGCAATCCAGCTTGCGGGACCAGTCGACACTGTACGCGCCGGTGATTTCCACCAGTTCATCAAAAAGGGTCGGTGCCACAGGATCGTCAAAACCGGTTATCTTGCTGGGGCGCAGTGCGTGGCACCCATAGCTGACGGCAATTTGCAAGCCGTTGTAGGTTTTTAAAACCAACGGTTTCAGAGCCTCCAGGCCGACGTCATCATGCAGCACCGTCAGCAAATGCCTGATTCGAACCTGGCCCCCATAATGCAGCTTTTCCCGGGATAGGATAGCGTTAATGTCCTTATTTAAATCAGGATTTGAATCCAAGACATGGGCAGCTTTTTTGAGCGAGCCGTAGCAGCATTTACACATCGTCATCATATCCAGGTCGGCGTTCTCGGCCACCGCCAGGTTTTTGGCAGCTGATAGAATAAAGGCACGCTGATCAATGCTCCTGACCGGATACCCGCAGCAGCTGAATTGACTCAGTTCAGCCAGCTCGATATCCAGCTTAGCGCACACCGCCCGGGTGGCAGCGGCGTATTGTTTGACCCGTGCCGGGATGTTGCAGCCCTCGAACAAAGCAAATTTCATGGAACCGTCCAAATTTGAAATTGATCCAATATGTCGCAACCAAGGTTGCTGTATATAGAGGTTATTCGTTATTAGTTATTTGTTATTAAGAAATCGAGTTGCGGTTTAACGGCGAACCGCAGAATTACGAAGGATGGAATCGCTGCGCTCTGTCCTTTTTATAAATAGAAAGAATACCTTACTTCTACATTCGTTATTCAGAATTCGATATTCGATATTCGCTTTGGCTTTGGCTTACAGAATAATTTTTCAAATCATACAAAAGGTCACAGACCGCCACCTGCTGGGGGCAATTTTCCTGGCACTGATAGCAGGTCAGGCAATCCCAGATCATTCGGGCTCCCCCGGCCATGGCGCTTAACCCCAGTCCCAGGCAGCACATGATCTGGTGGGGCAGCAGGTCCAAGCTTTCTTCCGGCTGTTCATAGTTGCCGACCACCGGACACACCGATGTGCAGCTCTGGCAGCTGAAACAATGGGAAAAGGTATCGTCTTTCAGTGCCGGCCCCCGTGATGCCCGTGAAGGTAAATTCAAAGGGATGGTGCCGCCTGATTCCGGCAACGGTTCAAATTGATCCCCGACTGCCTTCCGGGCCCTGGTAAGGGGCGCATCGTAAACAGGGGCATTGAGCTCTGGGCGCAGCACCAGGCCCCTGGCAAAGGACAGGGGTGTTAAAACAGACGCCAGCGGCGGGCCACTGGCGAGCAGTTCTTCCCGAACCGCAAACCACAGCTCTTTCAGCCGGATCCCGGAGGGACAGCGAACCGTGCAGCGGTCGCAATTGGTACAGACATAAACACCTTCCTGGATGGCCCTGTATTGCCCGGGATCCAGCTGTTTGCCGGCAACCAGTTTTCTCAGGCAGGCCATTTTTTCAGATGGCAGAATATATTCATTGCCGATGGCCTCGAACATCATGCCGGCGGAGCAATTCAGACTGCAGCTGCCGCAATGGGTGCAAGCGTCCAATTCCATGACCTGGCGCGTTAGGACGTTGGCCGGGTCAGCCTGCCCGGGATCCATGACCTGATTGGCGATCAAGCTAACCGGCGCGCAAAAGATATGAAACATCTTGCTGAACGGAAGATAGGCGAGTCCGGCAAAACAGGCCAAAAAATGGATATACCAGAGGATGGTGACCCCATTGAGATCATCCAGCCAGATTGCAACGGGTTCAATGATTTTGGCCGCGGCATACCCGGTAAAGGCCCAGCGGGCGGAAGCATGGCAATCCAGGCAGCTGGACTCGTGGATCTCCTGGCCCGCGCTCAGCAGGTCTTCATCAAAGGGTGGTTGCAGATTGGGTGAGACCACGCCGAAATCTTTAACCCAGACGGCTTCCAGGGCTTGAATTTCATCTTCGTCATCCAAGCCGGCATAATCTGTGACCATGATCATAAATTCACTGTGAGACGTGATTTTGAGCCCCAGCAGCCCGATCCCCGACAGCATGATGACCGCCAGAATGAAGATGGCATAGTGATCCCGGGGACCGGTTCTAAGCCGGCGCGGCCTGGCCAGATAGCGGCGAAGAATCACCAGACCCACTCCGGCCAGCACCATGACGCCGAAAAGGTCTCTTAAAAAAAAGAAGGGGTTCACTGTCGGGTAATAATCGGCAAACAGGACGGCGGTGATTTCCGATTCAAGGGCATGCATCAACAACAGGAGCATGAATCCGTAGAAAATAAGCATGTGCGCCAGCCAACGGTAGACATCCTCTTTGAAGACCCGGGACTGCAGCAACACGTCCACAAGCAGGGCCTTTAAGAATAAAAGCAGTTTACCGCTGAACAGGGTTCGGGAGATACCGCCGGCGGCCGACGCGAGCCGGTGGGAGACAGTAAACTTTTGTCCGGCGCCACCCAATGATCTGGTAAACCAGGTAGAAATTTTATAGATCAAGCCGAGGAGGAAAATCGTAAGTGCTGAATATAGCAGGAAGTTAAACATTGGCGAACGATCTCCACCAGCAATCAGGTAGCCGTTGTCTGTTATGCGTCATCAGTGAATGGGCAAACAGGCAGATCTGATTTGATTCCCCGCCTGGTATGGAATCACAGGATACAGGACCCAATTTCTAATAACAAATAACCAATAACGATGAACACCTGATTGGGCGTTTTCGCCCAATCAGATTCAGTGGGAATGGGAGGCTTTTTCAGCCCACTGCTGATCCATTCTTTCTTTCCACTTCGGACGTTTTTTCCGTTTTTTAGCTTTTTCGATTGTTTCCGGAATCAGTCGCAGCAATTTTTGCTTGTCGACCGGTTTGTCAAGAAAGGCATCCGGCTTAAAGTATTCGTAGTCCGGCCATTGCTTGTAGTCGATTCCCAACTCATCCCCCATCCCGGAAATACCGATGATGGGTATATCCTTCAGTTCATCATCCATCCGCATTTGCTTGCAAAGTTCAAAACCGGAAAATAGGGTCTCCATCATCACATCCAGCAGGAGTATATCCGGGCTTTCTTTGCGGATCAATTCCAACCCCTTTTCAGCGTCTTCTGAGGTTTTGACCTCGAAGCCGTTGCGGCTGAGAAACGTTTCCATGGTAAAAAGATAATCGGTGTTATCATCGACCAAGACAATTTTTAGGCTTTTTTCCATAATCCTCTCTCCATCCCATAGTAGGTTGATGACGATCCGATTCATAGCATCAGACATAGCTATTCTATATCCGACTGCTATGGTATGGATTATTTATCCGGTTTCGTCAAGTTAAATATGGTTTTAAAGCTGCTTCCCTTGCCCGGCTCAGATACCACCTCGATGCGCCCGCCGTGCTTGTTGACGACCTTATCAACCACGGCCAGGCCAAGACCTGTGCCGGCACTGCCTTTGGTTGAAAAAAATTCTTCCAACACATTCCGCTGGGTGGCTTTATCCATGCCAATGCCGTTATCGCTTATCTCGAACATAAAATGATTTTCATCAAAATGATCTGATTTTGCAATGACCGTGTGCTCATTTTTTTTCCTGTCGTTGTGACAGGCTTCCAGAGCATTCCATAACAAATTGTGCAGCATTCTGCGAATGGCGGCCGCATCGAGTCGTACTTTGGGAACGGTCGGGTTAATCTGCTGCTCGAGTTTAATTTTCATGGCCGCAGCTTTTTCCCGAAACAATTGCACGGAATCTTCCAATAGCTCCCCCGGCAATACGGATTCATATTTCAGCGGACGGTTTTTAGAGGAATACAGGATGTTTTGGACGACGTCGGTAATATCGAATATATTCTTATTGACGATGCCCCAGCCTTTTTGGGCCAGCTCGAGGTCACCGTCTTTGAATCCCTGGTCCACCACATAGGCGCCTCCCTGCAATCCCTCCAGTATGTTTTTGATGCCGTGGGATAACAGCGCGATGGATTGGCCCAGGGTTATCAACTCTTTACGATCGATTTTTACCCGGCTGATATTCGTGGCCATTTCGATGACGGCCGTAACAGCGCCGGTGCTGTCCAGAATCGGGGAGGTCTGTATAAATATCTGGCAGATCTTGCCGCTGGACAGTTTTACGGTTTCCTCGGCGATATGAACCTTTTTATCCCGGAAGGTTTTGCGAACCGGGCAATTGGGGCATATGTCCGGTGAGCCCTTATAGACAGTGTGACATAGCCTGCCGGTGGCGTCACCGAAGTCCCGTTTAAAACTCGCGTTTACGAAAAGAATTCGCAGGCTCCGGTCCTGGATTGAGACGTAGCTGGGAAGGTGGTCGACAATGTGATCAGGATTCAGTCCCGGAATGTGGGGCTTTTTTTTATCGGACATAATCTGTATCTGACAGGTTTTGGCCGCTCGCTGCAGACCGGTAAGGCCCTCCATGCTGAGGTGTAAAGCCACTATAACCAAAAGAGACGCAAAAATCAATTGTCTTGACACCGGCCGGTGATTTGGACCTTAATTGAAATAGAGCTTGAATTTCAAATTTGCATATTATAGGTTTTCAGATAGAAGGTTTCGTTAACTATTGTCAAAGGGAAGGTGTGACGTGAATGTCAAAGATCTTGTGGATCAATTTGGTTTAACTGTGGCGGCGGGTCAAAACGGCCTTGATCGCCAAATTCAGGGCGGGTATTGCGGCGATCTTTTGAGCGATGTGATGGGCAACGCCCCTATCGGTTGTATCTGGCTGACCGTTCAAACGCACCAAAATATAGTCGCCGTTGCCGTGTTGCGCGAGATGGCGGCCATCGTGCTGAGCGGTGGCCAGGAACCTGATCAGGAAACGGTCGAAAAAGCCAACGATGAGGGAATTCCCATCCTGCTGTGGCCGGACACGGCTTATGACCTTGCGGGCAAGGTGTTCCAGGCCGGCGTGGTCAATGCCTGAAAACCGTTATTTATTATTGGTTATTCGTTATCGGAATTGGATCAAGGCAGAGATCCAAGCATAGATTTCATTTCCTATCATACTGTTCACAGATAGCGAATACCAGATACCCCATATTTTTCGGGGTAATGCCATGCTCACGAAACTCGAAAAAAAAATCATTGGATCCATTCAGGAAGATATTGCGGTAACCGCAAGACCTTATCTGGCGATTGCCAACAAACTGGGGGTCTCCGAAGATACCCTGCTTGAAGCCCTTCAGGGTCTCTGCGACAGGGGGATCATCAGGCGCTATGGCGCGACCTTGCGCCATCAGAAGACCGGCTTTACCGCCAATGCCATGGCAGCCTGGCAGGTCGATGAAGATCGCATCGATGAAGTCGGCACCAAAATGGCATCTTTTAGCGAAGTATCCCATTGCTACCGGCGCAATCCGACAAGCCGGTGGCCCTATAATCTTTATACGATGATCCATGCCAGTGATGAGGCGGCCTGTCGGCAAACCGCTCAAAGAATGTCTGAAGCGGCATCGGTTGAAAACTACACCCTGCTTTTCAGCCGCAAGGAGCTGAAAAAAACATCGATGGTTTATTTTTCTGCGGAGGAATAACCGCGTGATACGGCCAAAGGTTATCTGGTTCAGGGCGAAGAGGAAATTTCCAGTGGGTTTCTATTCCGGGCAAACACTCGACCACCGGCTGACTCGAATGCAGCGGTGCCGGCGCTCGCCCTGCTGCCGGCGTTCGGCGCTCATTCTTCTTTCAGGACCCTCGTCTGCAAAGTAATCCGAATCATAGGCCTGTCGCCTTTCTTCCCCTGAACGGCGATCGACATAAGGGTCACCGACTCTGGAATCTTTAAGAAACAGCTCTTCTTGCATGTTTTTCTCCCTTGCATTGGCAACAGATACCTGCATCGGATCGGTAAAAAAATCCATTGTCAACTATTGGAAATGATGATCTCGCTCAATCGGGCCAAATTTTCTTATACATTATTTGGAAATTTCATGAACGCTGTGTCACAAACTTAATAAGCATGGTTCGGTTATTCGTCAACATTGAATTGAAGCCGTTGCAGAAAAAGGTTTTTGGTTCAAGACTCCGTCTTCGCCTAAAGGCTGCGCCGGAACACGCGCGGCGGGCAATAGCTTGCCAGCCTGGCTGGGGACGCAACGATCTTATTTATCAGAGGTGCGCCGTTTGAGATGGCCTCTCGCCAGCGATGCGCAATGACAATGCCCGCTGACCGTCCTCATATTCTTTTGATCAATCCCTGGGTTCACGACTTTGCGGCCTATGATTTCTGGGCCAAACCCATGGGCCTGCTGTCGATTGCCTCTCTTCTGAGGTGCCATGGGATAGCGGTGTCCTATATTGACTGCCTGGATCGTTTTCATCCCAGCGCACCCAAAAGCAGGCCGGAAGCACGCCACGGCCGCGGCCCCTATTTGAAGCACCGGCTTCCAAAGCCTGCCGGGCTGGAAGATGTGCCGCGCCATTATTCGCGCTACGGCATCAGGCCGCAGTGGTTTGACGCCGATCTTCGCCGGCTGCAGCCGCCCGATCTGGTTCTCGTCACTTCGATGATGACCTACTGGTACCCCGGAATCCAAGAAACTATCAAGCTCATTCGGTCGGTTTGGGCGCACCCCCCCATTGTGCTGGGCGGTATTTACGCCCGGCTGTGCCCGGATCACGCCCGCCGGCATTCGGAAGCGGACCACGTCGCCATCCAACCGGCGGAAAAAAATTTGTTTGCAATCGTTCGAAAATTCACGGGATTCACAATCAACCCGAATTTTGATCCCGCCGACCTGGATTCATACCCGTATCCAGCCCTGGATCTTCAGCATCAGATCGGTTATGTCCCGCTGCTGACCTCACGGGGCTGTCCATTTAACTGTGCCTACTGCGCTTCCCAATTGCTGGAACCCCGGCGCAGGGTGCGCAGTCCCGCCGGTGTGGTCGAGGAAATTAAATTCTGGCAGACCGACTACGGCCAGAGAGATTTCATTTTATACGATGATGCCTTCCTGGTTAATGCCGAACAGCACGCCATTCCGATTCTGGAAAATATTATCAAAGCCAATTTTAGGGTTCGCTTTCATACGCCCAACGCCATTCACATCCGGGGCATCACCGCGCAAACCGCGCTGCTCATGCGCAGAGCTGGCTTTACCACCCTGCGGCTCGGTCTGGAAACAGTGGAATTTGATCACCGCCAGAGCTTCGATAAAAAAGTTACCGAGGCACAATTCAAACGGGCCGTCGGCCATCTCCAAACGGCCGGGTTTGAAAAAAAGCAGATCGGCGCCTATTTGCTGGTGGGGCTACCCGGACAGGATTGGTCTTCCATCGAACATTCGATTTGCACGGTAAAGCAACTCGGCATAACGCCTGTTCTGGCCCATTACACCCCGATTCCACAGACGGCCCTTTGGCCTCGAGCGGTCGCCGCATCCCGCTATGATCTCGAATCAGATCCGGTTTTCACCAATAACGCCATCATGCCCTGCCGTAAAGAACCTTTTGTCTGGGATACGCTCACCCGCTTAAAAGAACTGGCGGCGGCATAGGACGGCAACCCTAATTCAGTCAAACAGGTGATTGACCGGCACGTCGAAGGTCTCAGCAAATGTTTGGTGAGGTTAAGTTGCTAGTATCGCCTCGAACTCAAGCGGTTTGAATATATCGTTGCAGGCGTCTTGACAATTGCCTGTTGGCGTGTGATCTTTTAATCCAACAGTGGTAACCGGCTTAATTGAAGTACCATTTTGAAAGGTTAACGCGGGGCCGGCCATATTGCGGAATAGCCAATATTCCAAATCCGGCGGGCATCCCGCTATGGAAGGACCCTACTTTCAAGCTACAGTAGATCCCGCTTCGGGCGGTATAGCAACCCTGAATCTTTGAACCTTGGACCCCTGAACCATTACCATCAAGGAGACCTGAATTTATGCTGACGGTGACAACTGCTGATCTGAAGAAAATTAGACTTGACACATTGGCCGTACCGGTGTGCCAGGATAAGGCTATCTACAAAGATACTGCCTTGAAGGCTGCTGCTAAAAAGGCATTGGGCCTCAAGGAGTTTAACGGGAAAAAGGACGAAAGCCTGACCCTTTATGATTTACCAGGAATCAGCGCCAGACGGGTTATTTTTTGGGGTCTTGGCAAACATGCAAACATCGATCGCGAAACCCTGCGGGTGATGGCCGGTAAAATCGTAAAAGGCTGTCTTCAAAAAGAGCCGGCCACTGTCTGGTTTGCGGTGCCCGAAATGAAAATCAATGGTCTGGAGACATCAACGCTGCTAGAGGCCATGCAGGAAGGTGCCTGTCTCGGAAATCACCTTTTCAGCAAATACAAGGGAGACCAAAAAATAAAGCCGCTCAAACAAATAAAATTTCGGGTCGCTGACGGTGCCGCCCGGAAACTGCGACCCATTTCTAAACGGGTAACTGCGGTCTGCGAAGGGACCATCCTGGCCCGGGAATGGATCAACGTCCCATCCAACGACAAGACGCCGGAAAAATTGACCCGTTCGATTGCCGGCCGTGCCAAAAAGCAGGGCCTAAAAGTTCGGATATTGAATGAAAGCCAGTTGAAACAAAAAAAATTTGGTGCCCTGCTGGCGGTGGCCGCCGGCAGTCAGAGCAAGCCCAGCCTCCTGATTCTGGAGCATAAAGTGCCGCACGCCCAAAAAACCATCGCCCTGGTAGGCAAAGGCGTGACCTTTGACTCCGGTGGCCTTAACATCAAAACCGGCAATTCCATGGCCAGCATGAAAGCAGATATGTCCGGTGCAGCTGCAGTTGCGGCCACCTTGATCAGTGCTGCAAAGATCAACCCCAAATTTAACCTCATCGGCGCCATTCCCATCGTAGAGAACATGCCTTCGGGTCGGGCAACCCGGCCCGGCGACATCGTCCGCAGTTATGCCGGGAAAACCATCGAAATTGGAAACACGGATGCCGAAGGGCGCTTGATATTAATCGACGCCATGTCATATGTTGTCAAAACCTATCAGCCCCACTATGTGATCGATGTGGCCACCCTGACGGGCGCCTGTGTCGTAGCGCTGGGTGAGAATATAGCCGGTGTATTCTCCAATGATGAGGATCTGGCAGGCGCCATTATAGCCGCCGGTGAAAAAACCCATGAACGCTGCTGGCGGATGCCCCTGCCCGAGGATTACAAGGATCTGCTAAAAAGTGACTTCGCAGACATGAGCAACATCGGCAGCACGCGCTGGGGCGGGGCGATCGCGGCTGCCTTGTTTCTTTCAGAGTTTACCGCCGATACGCCCTGGGCTCATATCGATATAGCCGGTCCGGCCTACCACGGCAAAGAAAGTGCCTATTGTGGTGCCGGGGGAACGGGTTTCGGTGTGAGGCTGTTGTTCGAGTTGTTTGATAAGTTAGAGAGTTAGGGCCTTTTATCGATAAAATGTTGCCGAGGGCCAAAGGTTTCACGCGTCAGGATTTATAGACTGCCCTCTTGCGCCGAACGGAACGACTGCCTGTAGACTGGCTCCTTAATAAAAATTAACGGCCCAGTTGTAACTGAAAAAATCAGTGGTTTTTTTCCAGAATTCTGTTATAAACTATCCTCACGCTTTTTGATTCTCCGCACTGCCGCTTATGCCTTCCCGTAATTTGAAAGGTGCCATCATGAAGACATTGCTCTTATATCCGTCCTTTCCTGACACTTTCTGGAGTTTTCGGTACTCGCTGAAATTTATCCATAAAAAAGCCGCCTTTCCCCCTTTGGGCCTGCTCACCGTGGGTTCGATGCTGCCTGAAAGTTGGCCCAAACGCCTGGTGGATCTCAATGTTGACAAGCTGACCGAAAAAGATCTGGCCTGGGCCGATGCCGCTTACATCAGCGCCATGGCTGTCCAGAGAAAATCGGCCCATCAAACCATCAAGCGCTGCAAAAAAGCAGGCCTGAAGGTAGTGGCCGGCGGCCCGCTTTTCACCAGCGAACATGAACAGTTCGGCGAAGTGGATCATTTTGTTCTCAATGAGGCCGAGCAGACACTGCCGCCCTTTCTGGCTGACCTGAAAAATGACGGTGCCCGGCCCCTCTATACGACCACAGAGTTTGCCGATATCCAGCGCACACCGATTCCCATGTGGGAATTGATCAACCTGAAGCGCTATGCCTCGATGAGCATCCAGTTTTCCCGCGGATGCCCCTTTAATTGCGATTTCTGCAATGTCACCGCCTTGTTTGGACACCGGCCGCGCATCAAAACGGCGACCCAGGTCATGGCTGAATTGGACGTCCTTTACAACCGCGGCTGGTACGGTCACGTTTTTTTTGTCGACGATAATTTTATCGGCAATAAAAAATACCTGATGAACCACCTGCTGCCGGCGCTCATTGAATGGCGCAAGGGCAAACGGGGATTTTTGTTCAATACCGAAGCCTCCATCAATCTGGCGGACAACGAAGATTTGATGAATATGATGGTCGAGGCCGGGTTTGACACTGTTTTTGTCGGGATCGAAACCCCCGAGGAAGAAAGCCTGGCTGAATGCAATAAAAAGCAAAACAAAAACCGCAACCTGATCGAAAGCGTCAAACGCATCCAGCGCACGGGACTGCAAGTGCAGGGCGGATTTATTGTCGGCTTCGACTCCGACGGCCCCTCCATTTTTCAAAGACAAATCGATTTCATCCAAAAAAGCGGCATTGTTACCGCCATGGTCGGATTGCTTCAGGCACCGCCGGGAACCAAACTGTATGAACGGCTGAAAAAAGAGGGCCGACTGCGCGGGTTGGTTTCCGGAGACAACGTCGACGGCACCACCAACATCATACCCAAGATGGATATGAAGCAGTTGCTGAAAGGATATGAGAATATCCTAAACAACATTTATCACCCGCGACCATATTATAAACGTATAAAAACATTTCTGCGTGAATATAAAGCGCCCAAAATTTCAATCCCGATTGATCTGCAGCGGTTTCTGGCCTTTTTTCGAACCTCTATCAGAATCGGGATATTCGGCAGGGAACGCATACAGTACTGGAACCTTATGGTGTGGACCCTTTTCCGCTGCCCGAAACTTCTGCCCCTGGCGGTTACGTTAGCCATCCATGGGCACCATTTCCGCAAGGTATGCAAATTATAAGGGCGATTTCACTCCAGTATAAATCGCTGGTACATTTCTTTCATTTAGCCAATTGGATTGGCTTCCTTAGGCAAACCCGCCCGCCCCGTCTTGCTCGCATGGCGGACGTGGGACACCAGGGCGCAAAGAAAATAAAAAAGCCCTGGCGCGGGGAAATATCTGTCCCGTCCTGATTCAATTAACCCAATTGGCAGTCCCTTTGTTGAATGGCAGCCTGGCTTGATTATTTTCAAGACTGTGTTAATATTAACATTATTATTTCAATTAAGGAGGATGTCACGATGGCCGACGGAGTTGTGAAATGGTTTAACAGCCGCAAAGGCTATGGCTTCATAGAGCAAGAAGATGGACCGGATGTTTTTGTACATTACAGTGGTATTACTTCAGAAGGCTTCAAGTCTCTCAATGAAGGTGATCGCGTTACCTTTGAGATCGAGGATGGCCAAAAAGGTCCGGCCGCGGTAAATGTAAAGATAACTTAAAACAGCCTTCGATCAAAATTAAAAGGGCATCCCGCCAAGTTGACGGGATGCCCTTTTTTATTAGGATTGGAGTAATGAAGTATAGGCGTGCTGGCGTAATGGACGATGAGCAGAGAATTGAAACCTATTTTCAAAACTCCAATACGCCATCACGCCAGTACCCCTGAGCGTTACTGGAAGGAACTTTTGATAGCCCGCAGATTACGCTTTAGGTACGAATTTTAACCGCCCTAACGTGACCATCCAGGCCTTCAAGCTCGGCCAGACGCATCACAGCGGCCGCTTCTTTTTTGAATGCGCTCCTGGAATAGTGGATAATACTGGTCTTTTTAATGAAATGATCCACGGAAAGCGCGGAGGCAAACCGGGCGGTGCCGGCGGTGGGCAGCACATGATTGGGCCCGGCAATATAATCCCCTACTGGTTCAGGCGTGTGGTGCCCCAGAAACACGGCACCGGCATTGCGAATTTGTCCGATGTGTTTAAAAGGCTCGTCGATTTGAAGCTCAAGGTGCTCCGGTGCGATCCGATTGGCCAGTTCAATGGCGGCATCAAGATTGTCAACCACCAACACGGCCCCAAATCGTCTAATAGATTCCCGGGCGATCTCTTGGCGGGTCATGGTGGATATCTGTTTGTCGATCTCGGCGGCCACCGCCTCGGCAACCCGGCTGGAATCGGTTACCAGTATGGCCGAGGAAAGCACATCATGCTCAGCCTGGGAGAGGAGGTCTGCAGCAGCATAGGCAGGGGTCGCCGTATGGTCGGCGATGACCAGCACCTCGCTGGGTCCGGCGATCATATCGATGCCGACGGTACCGGCAACAATTTTTTTGGCCAGCGTAACGTAGATGTTGCCGGGCCCAGCAATCACATCGACTTTGGGTATACTCTCCGTGCCGTAGGCCAAAGCGGCAATGGCCCAGGCGCTTCCCACCTTGTAGATATCGTTTATCCCGACCTTTCCGGCTGCCACCAGCAGATGGGGGCTGATGCCGCCTGCTTTGGTGGAAGGAGTTACCATAACAAGTTTTGGAACACCGGCAATTTTCGCCGGAATGGCCGTCATCAATACGGTGGAAATCAGCGGAGTTTTGCCGCCCGTCGCACCGGGTACATACACACCGGCGGCATCTACCGGATTGACCAATTGGCCCAGAATCGTGCCGGGCCGACGGGTATCGATCCATGACTGCTGTAGCTGCTGCCGGTGAAAGGTCTCTATCTGCGAGGCCGCGCGATTCAGGGCGCGAACAAAACTCCGATCCACTTTTTTGGCGGCAGCACCCATTTCCCGGGCGGTGACTTTAATCGAGCCGACGGTTAATTTAGGAGCATCGAAACGCTTGGCGTAATCAATAACGGCATTATCACCATTACGCCGGACATCATCTATAATCCGCGCGACCGCTTGATAATCTTTTTTCTTGAAATCAAGACCACGGTTGATGATGGCAGATAGCTTTTGGTCGGCCGCCCCGGACGGGTAGTGGTAGATTTTCATTATTTGTTTCCTTAAGTTCAAAGGTTCTGGGTTCTGGGTTCGGGGTTCAGCGTTCTGGATTTCCATCGAACCTCTGAACTACTGAATCCGGAACCATCAAACTAACTAAAGCCAACAGACCAGTTTGTCAATAACTGCCACAGAAATTATGAGCACCCTCTCAATATGGTTATTGACATGGCGGCCATGATCGGTGCATAAACAGGAGGTTTAGGGGTTCCGGGGTCATCGTTCAGGGTTACGGTTAGCCCACACCCAATCGTGGCTGCATTTCAACCTTGAACCCTGAACGCTGAACCCTGTAACTTGAACTTAGATTTAACTGCCCAACGAAATCAAATTTAGATGGAGGTTAGCATGGCAGCGAACAGAATCCACAATTTCAATCCGGGGCCGGCGACGCTTCCCCTCAGCGTGCTTGAAGAAATCCAGCAAAATTTTTTAGATTTTAAAGGAACCGGCATGTCGATTACCGAAATCAGTCACCGATCCCGCGAATTTGACGATGTCATCAACGACGCGGTGGCCCGAACCAGGCGGTTGTTGGGATTGGATGACAATTTTGAGGTCCTTTTTATCCAGGGCGGGGCCAGTTTGCAGTTTGCCATGATCCCGATGAACTTTTTAGCCGGGGGCCAATCAGCGGACTATGTGGATACCGGCACCTGGGCAACCAAAGCCATTAAAGAAGCACGGCTTCAGGGCAAAACCATTGCGGTGGTAGCCTCCTCTGAAGACGAAAATTATTCCTACATTCCCAAAAACATTGCCTTTAATGAAGATGCGGTCTACGTGCATCTCACCTCCAACAACACCATCAAAGGGACCCAATGGGCCCAATTCCCGGATACCAGGGGCATCCCCATCATATGCGACATGTCATCGGATATGATGAGCAGACCCCTTGATGTTCAAAAATTCGGCCTGTTATATGCCGGCGCCCAGAAGAATATTGGTCCGGCCGGTGCCTGCCTGGTTATCCTTCGCAGGGACTTGCTGGACAGAATACCGGAGACGGTACCCACCATGTTGAACTATTCCACCTTTGCCGCCAAAAATTCCCTCTACAACACACCGCCGTGTTTTGCGATCTATACCATCCAGCTCGTGTTAAAATGGCTGGAAGAAATCATCGGTGGCCTGGGTAAGATGGCCGCAATCAACCAGAGCAAGGCCCAACTGCTCTATGGCTTTATGGACAGCGGTGATTTTTACCGGGCAACGGCAAGGCCCGATAGCCGTTCGCTGATGAACGTCACCTTCCGCCTGCCCAGCGAAGAGCTGGAAAAGCAATTTGTGGAACAGGCTCTGGCAAATGGTCTGGGCGGTCTGAAGGGCCATCGATCCGTGGGAGGGTGCCGGGCATCGATTTACAATGCCATCACCCTGGAAGCTGTCCAGGCGCTGGTTGATTTTATGAAATCCTTTGAAAAAGAAAATGGGTGAGAAAGGTTTTCCTAACCGTTCAGGGTTCAGAGGTTCAAGGGCTGTCACCGTTGGCTTGTCAGAGCGGGCCAAGGCGGGCCACCCCCAACTTCCAATTAAAAACCCTGAACCTTTGAACCCTGAACCTTTCAACGGTCACTTTGAGTTTTACTTGACATTACGGATGAATACGAATAATGACAATGGGTGGGGATTTCAGGGTACCAAATTGCTCTAAACAGCCAGAGAATCCATCTGATCACTTACCGGACACCTTAATAATCACTATTGGAAAAGGAGGTATGTATGGACAAAATTTTAAGAATCAACATGAGCGCAGACGGCGGTCCAGAAGCAAAAACCGAACCATTGGGTGATTATGCAGGTTTGGGTGGACGCGCAATGACTTCGGGCATCGTCGCCAAGGAAGTTCCTCCGCTGTGTCATCCGCTGGGCGAAGAAAACAAATTGGTTATAGCTCCGGGAATGCTGAGCGGATCGGTGGCGGCCATGTCAGGTCGGATCTCGGTTGGCTGCAAAAGCCCGCTGACAGGCGGCATCAAAGAGGCCAACTCAGGCGGACAGCCTTCCCAGATGCTCGGCAGATTGGGTTATGCGGCGATCGTATTGGAAGGCAAACCCCAAAAAGAGGCCCTTTATAAAATTTTTATCAACAAAGATGGCGTGGAGATCAAAGAAGACAACAGCCTGTGCATGCTCGGCAATTATGATCTGGTGGATAAAATGAAAGCCGAATACGGCGAAAAGGTCCACTGCATATCCATCGGCCCCGCCGGTGAAATGAAAATGTCGGCGGCGTCGGTGGCGTTTACGGATATGGAGCAGCGCCCCACCCGGCATGCCGGACGCGGCGGCGTGGGAGCCGTTATGGGGTCCAAAGGCGTAAAGGTCATCGTGATCGACGATGCCGGCACATCTGCCAGGCAGCCGGCAGATCCTGAAAAATTCAAGGAAGCCAACAAAGCCTGGGTGGCCGGCCTGCGCAAACATCCGGTTACCGGAGAGGGATTACCCGCCTACGGCACCAACGTTTTGACCAATGTTATCAACGAAGCCGGGGCTTATCCTACTCGCAATTTTTCCACCGGCCAATTTGAGGGTGCCAGCAAGATCAGCGGCGAGACCCAGGCAGAATTGGAAAACGCCCGCGGCGGTGAAGGCTCGGCGACCCATGGGTGTCATCGCGGCTGCATTATCCGCTGCTCGGGAACATTTTACGACAAAAACGGCAACTTTTTGACCAAGCAGCCCGAATACGAGACCGTCTGGGCCCATGGCGGCAACTGCGGCATCGATGACCTGGATGCCA
>JAFDCJ010000303.1 GCA_019312835.1 Deltaproteobacteria bacterium | reverse complement strand
TGGAATTTTTAACCTTCGAAGACGAAACCGGCATTGTGGAGACCACTTTTTTCCCCGCCACCTACCACCGCTTCTGCCACATGATCGACCGCCAGCGGCCCTATTTGCTCACCGGCAAGGTCGAAGCGGACTGGGGGGCCATTACCCTGACGGTGGACAGGGTTGAGGCGGTTCACCCCTCAGTTGCATAACCCGGTACCGGCGGAGGACCTCATCAAGGTGGGCCGGATTTACCGGCAGGAGGGCCTGTTCCTTTTCGGTTTGTTACAGCTCAACCTGCTCCCCACGGACGAACCGCTTCACGTGGAGCACCTCTATTCCGGCTTCCTCTATCGCAAAGTGGCAGCCCAGAAAGCCGGATGATGATCAGGCTGTCTGAAAAAATTCTCGAACTCCTATTATTGACTTGATGGAGAATGCTATGCTAAAGATCGAATAGGCATTGAAACAGGCTAACCCTAACCCAGAGGTTACAATGTCATGATACAAGACCCCATTTCTCATATAGAGAGATGGGGTTTTTTTATGGAAAGCCGGACCAGGGGAAAAGAAGGAGGTTGAAATGAAACGCGTCCCAAAAGTAATGGCGATTGATGCAGGAGGGACAATGACGGATAACTTTGTCATCGATGCGAGAGGCGAATTCGTGGTTGGAAAAGCCCAGACGACCCCGACAGATGAGTCCATCGGTTTCACCAACTCGTTCATCGATGCCCTCCGCTTCTGGGGAATGAACCCGGAAGAGGCATTTCCAACCATCAAATCGGGGGTTTATTCAGGCACGGCCATGATAAACCGCCTTCTGGAACGAAAAGGCAGCCGCGTCGGCCTGCTTGTAACGGCCGGTATGGAGGACGCCCTGATCCTGGAACGCGGCGTGCAGACCCATCTCGACTTCTCATATTCCGATAAGCTGCACATTGCCACCCACTACCACAACTTACCACTAATTCCGCGCGAGCAAATCAAAGGGATCCCAGAGAGAATAGATCTTTTTGGTGAAACTGCCATTCCGATCAATGAGGCGGAAACCCGTAAGAGAATTCGAGAACTACTCGCACTTGACATCGATTCATTGTGCATTTGTTTGCTACATTCATACCGCAATCCGGTCCATGAAATGGTAGTTCAGGAAATTGCCGAAAAGGTCATGCAAGAAAATGATTGTGTGGTGCCGATCTACCTCTCCTCAGAACTGTACCCCATCAGGGGGGATTTACCGCGCCTCAATACACTGTTGATCGATGCCTATGCCGCCGAACCATCCCGGGAACAAATCCAAAAAATCCGTCAAAAGACAAAAGATCAGGGCGCCACGTTTGAACTCCGCATCATGGCAACTCATGGCGGAACCATATCCACCGAATCCAAGGAGCTGGCCAGAACGCTTATCTCGGGGCCAATCGGAGGCCTGGTGGGTGGTAGACACCTCGCTTCCCAGCTTGGATATCGCAACGTGGTTTGCACGGACATCGGTGGAACCAGTTTCGATATCGGATTGATCACCGAAGGTGATTACGGCATCACACCGTATCCGGAAATCGCCCGTTTTGTATTAAGCCTCCCGCTGGCTCAGATAAACAGTGTTGGGGCCGGCACAGGCAGCTATATCCGGATCAATCCGACCAATAACAGGGTTGAGATTGGCCCCGATAGCGCGGGAGCCCGCATCGGTGTTTGCTATAAAGATGGCGGTGTCCAAACGCCTACGATTACAGATTGCCATGTGATTTTGGGATATATCGATCCTAACTATTTCCTGGGCGGTGAGGTCAAGCTCGACCCGGAAAGGGCGCGACGGGCGATCGAAGAACAGATCGCCCGCCCCCTCGACCTCGAAGTTGCCCGGGCCGCAGAGGGCGTCATCGCTATTCTTGAAGAAAACCTCAAAACAACGCTGCATGCCACCATTGTGGGCAAGGGCTATTCGCCCATGAATTATACCCTGCTCAACTATGGTGGTGGCGGCCCCCTGCATGTGGGCGGGATGAGCAAAGATATGGGGTTTGAAGAAATTCTGATTCCGTCCTGGGCGGCGGGCTTTTCTGCCTATGGGTGCAGTTGTGCTGATTACGAGTATCGCAGCGACATTTCGATCGACCTCCCACTTGAGCCGGGCGTCAGCAAAGAGGAAAAAAGTGGCATCGTCGATCTGATCAATGGGCAGGCTGCCTTCCTGCAAGCCAAGGTAATGGCTGAATTCGAAAAAAGCGGCATCGCCGAAGAACAGATCGAATACACCATGTACATGCGCATTCAATATCTGGGGCAGCTCAACGATCTGGAAGTCAGGTGCGGCAAAGCAATGTTCGAAGGCCCTGAGGATCTGGATAAAATTATAGACGAATTCGAGGAATTATACGGCAAAGTATACGCGCTTGCGGCCAAATCGCCTGAACTGGGATACTTGCTGACGACGCTGGTAGTCGCCGGGAGTGTTGAGGTTGAAAAGCCCCGGCTGCCGGCAAAAGAAATTCAGAGCAAGGATCCATCCCCGGCGGCCGGCAAGGGTTTGCGACCGGTCTACTGGCAGGGGGAATGGATCGACACACAAATTTTTGAGATGGATCGCCTGGAACCCGGGAATATGATTCGGGGCCTGGCCGTTATCGAGGCGCCCTCCACAACATTGGTGGTGCCGCCGGAACGGTATGTTTTCCTGGATCAAAACAACATTTTTCATATGGGAGAAGAAGTATGAGGGATCTGAAAACACCACAAGAACCGATTGGTTGGGATGGGAAAACCCTGAAGGCGATGCTCACCGAAAGTGAAGACCTTTTTACAGAGACCGGTCGCTATGGCGGTATTCGGGAGCTGAAGATCAAAGCGTCCGATCCGATCCTGTACGAAAAGATTTTTTCCAAAATGCGCGGCGGGTTGGTAAATGCCCGTGAGACGGCGATGAACGTCTCGGCCTCACCGATAGTAAAGGAGATCGGCGAACTTTGCTTTGCCCTCTACACGCCCGAGGGCGATTCAATTGCTCTTTCTACAGGGATCATTGTACACGTCCACACGATGAGCGATGCGATCAAATATATGATCCGCCAAGATTTTGAAGAAAATCCCGGAATTGCCCCCGGCGATATCTACATCAATAACGATCCACTCGTTGGAGATGTCCACAACGGGGATGTTCAGACGCTGGTACCCATTTTCTGGGAGCGGGAAATCATCGGCTGGGCCGGTGGCGTCACCCATGTCATCGATGTTGGTGCATTGACACCCGGTTCCGTTCCGGTTGGCCCGACTCACCGCTTCGAGGATGGCATCGACTGCCCCGTGCTCAAATGCGGGGCCCGGGATACACTTTTTCGGGATCATGAACTGCGATGCGAAAAGGCAACGCGGACTCCCATGTTCTGGAAACTGGATGAGAGAGCCCGTATTGCCGGCTGCCACATGATACGCAGAACGGTTGAAGATATTATCAACGAAGTGGGAATTGAAACCTACAAGGGTTTTATTCGGGAAGTTATTGAAGAAGGGCGCCGTTCGTTTCTCAACCGCATGAAGGAAATGACCATTCCGGGCCGTTACCGGGCGCCCGCCTTTACCGAGTATTCATTCTCCGCGGAAACCAGACTGCCACGGCGCGCCAGGGTAGACAAGCTGATGCACGGCCCACTGGAAATCACGATCCATGGTGACGGGACGTTCGAGTTATCCTTTGAGGGAGCCGACGCATGGGGCTGGCACTCCATGAACTGCACCCCATCCGCAATGCAGGGAGCCATCTGGGTGCTGCTGAGTCAAACGGTGATTCCCAATGATAAAGTCAACGACGGTGCCTACCTGGCTACCCGGAACAACTTCCCTCTGGGGTCCTGGACAAACCCCGGTGTGAGCACCGTATCCACGGGGATTTCCTGGTTTTTTCTGATCCCCGGCTTCACCGGCCTGTTCCGAAGCCTGGGACGTGCCTTTCAGGCTCGCGGTTATATCGAAGAAGTTCTTGCCGGTTACGGCCTTACGGCTAACTGTTTCCAGGGTGGCGGAATCGATCAGTTCAACAGAGAATCCGCCACGACAAATTTTGAGCTCAGCTGTGTCGGAACCGGAGCAGGTATCGTGCGGGACGGACTGGATTTCGCTTCCGCCATGTGGAATCCGGAGGGAGACATGGGAGACGTGGAAGTCTGGGAGCTTATCGAACCGTTTCTCTACCTGGGCCGTAGAATCAAGCCAAACACTGCCGGACCCGGCAAGTTCCGCGGGGGCTCCGGGTTTGAATCTCTTAGAATGTGCTGGAACACGCCCTATTATGAGCTTCAGAATATCAATGTGGGCAAGGTTTTTGCCAGCGCCGGTATTTTCGGCGGGTATCCGAATTCAGCCGGGTATCGGCGAAACCTTCACCAGACCAATATTCTGGAGCGGGTTAAAGATCAACTCCCGTATCCGGTGCGCGATGGGGATCCCGCCGACAGTGAGATTTTGCGACTCGTAAACGGTCAACGGGTTATGAGCGACAAGCTCACCACAACCCTGCCGGAACTATTTGAAGAAGGTGATTTATACCTCTCCGTTTTGAATGGCGGAACAGGGGCCGGCGATCCTATCGAGAGGGAACCGGGCCGCATTGAGGATGACTTAAATGGAAATTATCTGATGCCGCAGTATGCCGAATCGATATATGGCGCGTTTGTCGAGGAGCATAACGGACGCTACGGGGTGGACCCGGTGAAGACACGGGAGCGGCGGCAGACTATACGCGAAAAACGCCGAAAGGAATCCGTTCCCGTCCGGGAATGGATGGTATCCGAAAGGGAAAAGATTCAGAGCGGAGCGTTTATCAAACCTATCAGAGCGATGTACCGCTCTTCCATGGCAACCAGCGAGCGTTGGGCCAGGGAGTTCAGGGATTTCTGGAATCTTGCCGATGACTTTGAAATGGGTGAATAAAGGAGGTTAACATGGTCGCCGAATACAGCAAAAAAGAAATCGAAGATCTCATCGATGGAAAGCTTCCATTTTCGATGATGCACAAAATGCTGTCAAGCTTCAAGGACCCGAGCCGATTCGATACCTATTTGGAAATTTTGCAGGATAGAGTGTCATGGGATGACCTGATCCTGCTGCCATATGGCCTTCACCTTTATATTGTGAAGAAACCGGACGGCCAGCGGATTGTCAAGTGTGACTGCGGGCACGAGTTCGGCAGCTATCAGGAGAACTGGAAGCTTGAGGCCTCGATCCGTGTTAGAAAAACAGATGATGAGCTCCAGGAGATTTATCCGGCGATGATGCACTGCGATCCCGAATGGATGGAGCTGCGGGAATACTTCTGCCCGGGCTGCTGGAGCCTGCTGGAGGTCGAGGCGGTACCGCCTGGCTACCCGGTTGTCTTTGATTTTCTGCCCGACCTTGAAACTTTTTACCAGCAATGGCTGGGCAGGCAGATACCTTAAAAAGGATTTCAAAACCCATCGGCATGTCCCGTCAAGGGCGGGTACTGTTCTGGCTTGGAACTTAATCCGGTGCTTCGAACCCCCATCAAGAAAGGAGTGTTATCATGTACGTTTTTTCAAAAGAATGGATTGACAAACTGGCGGAAGCACTTAAAAATGACGAGATCTACCAGAAAAAGGCCAAAGGTTTTGATAGTTCTTATCAGTTCGTTGTCGAGCCGGTCCCCGCAAAAGGTGTGACCGAACAAAGGGCCTGCGGTCTCAACTTGCCACAATGTGATGAGACGTGGGAGGGCATGCGCCCCAATACGGATTACGTGATGACAGCTTCCTATGAAACTTATTATGATATTATGGCCGGAAAAATAGGTGCAACCTGGGCCATTACCACTCGCAAGGCCAAGGTTAAAGGCAATCTGGCCAAACTTTTAAAATATACTGCAGCAATCAACCGTTATGTGGAGGTCCTCGGTCAGGTCGGGGGGGAATTTGAGGGAGATTTTGGCAAGGTAGACTGAGCCGATGTTCAATGCTTCCGGTGGTCGATCCGGTAATCTTCCCATTCTTAATTTTCCGGAACAAACCGGACGGAGGTCAAAAGATGTAAAGCCCGTTTTCCTGTACGGCGGCAAAGAGCCCATAAAAGGACCGGCCTGGATGGCGCTGCTCATGAGTTGGTGTTTTGGGCTTCAGGCCGCCACCGGCCAGGAACAGCGCCCCGTGAAAAAGGGTGCCGTGGAAGGACGGCTGATACTGAGTATCGTTAATTAGGAGGGTAACGCAAGCTTGCAAGCATGCTTTAAGCCTATGCCTCAAGGGCATAAGTTTCGTTTGGGCCGACAAGCGGCTCAACTCAGCTTTAAACGGTCATTTTCGGGGTCAAAAAGCATGGAACATTTTAGGCAAACTGCTTTATAGCAATCCGTGGGGCATGCTTTCGGTACGCCCGGCCGGTGTGATCTCGATGTAGTCCAGTTTGCGCTGCAACTCCCCGATTGTTGCTGCACCACCGTAGGTCAATCCCGAGCGCAATCCGCCGATGATGTCGGCAATGATATCATCTTCGTCTTCCCGGTAAGGGACTTCGGTGGCCACACCTTCTGCAGTTTTCCATTCCGCAATACTGCCGTGATGGTCTAATTGCGCCTCACTGCTGGCCATTCCCCGGTAAACTTTGACCTTGGTGATTTCCCCGTCCGGGTTGGTTATGGTTTTTACCGGGCCGGGGGTCGGGCGGGTGCCGGCCAGCATACTGCCGACCATCACGAAATCCGCACCGAATGCCAGCGCCTTGACAATATCGCCCGGATAGCGGATACCGCCGTCGGCAACGATGGAACGATCGACCCGGGCGCAGTTTTTGATGGCGGTCAAATTGGGCACGCCGAACCCGGTTTTGATCCGGGTGGTGCAGACCGAGCCGCCGCCGATGCCCACCTTGATAAGGTCGGCGCTGCAGGACGCCAGATAATCGGCACCGGCATAGGTGGCCACATTGCCGGCCATGATGCAGCTGTTATCACCGAGCATGGCACGAATCTTCTTGAGGGTTCGACCGACGTACCTGGCATGGGCGTGGGCAACATCCACACAAAAAAAATCGGCACCGGCGTCCCGCAGGGCTTCGGCTCGTTTCAGATCACTTTCGGTGCAGCCGACAGACACGAACACCGGATAGCGGCACTCCTTGAACATCCTGACATTTTCCTCAATGGGCAGATAACGATGCAGCACGCCGATGCCCCCTTTTGACCCGATATAGTTGGCCATGGCCGCCTCGGTGATCGTGTCCATGTTGGTTGTCATCACCGGCAGTTCAAGGGACAGCTTACCGGTTTTGCAGCGCATGGCAATATCAACGACCTTGCGCGATTCCCAGTGATTATAAGACGGCACCATCAGAATATCATCATAGGTAATGGCTTTCATTGCGTTTCTCCTAGGGACCTAGTCCCGGAACTTTAGATATTGATTCAACGGTTATCTTTTCAACAAGCTGACCGGCGAAGCGCTGAGGGAGCAGAATCCGGATATGATTTCAGGGGGCGGGACACAATTTGTCCGTGCAGTCCGGACAGACTTCGTGGCTGAATTCCGAATCGGTATGATCGGAAATATACGCTTCGATGGTCAACCAGGATCCGTTTTTATCTTTGATTTTTTTGCAGTGGGCACAGATGGGCAGGAAGGTTCCCATCGTGTTGACAAAGCTTTTTTCAAGCGCCCGCAGGCGTCTGTTGAGCATTTGAAGCAGCTCGACGGCCAGGGCTGGATATTTCACAATTTCCCTGCGCAAGTTCCATTGGTCGATGCAAAGGGTCCGGGTATCCTCGCAGGCAACGACACTGGCAGACCGGATCAGGTCATCGATGAGGGCCATTTCACCGAAATAGCACAAAGGACCCAGTCTGCTCAGACACTTTTCGCTCTGGTGGCCTAAATTTTTTACGACCGCCACTTCACCACTGATAATGACAAATAGACTGCCGTCCCGGTCACCCTCAGCAATGATCTTTTCGCCCTTGGCGTAAGTGCACTCACGGCTCAGTTTGGCGACACGTTTCAGATCCCGGGGCTTTAAATGGGAAAAAAGCGATACGCGGCTTAAAATTTCGGTCTCGTTCATCGATCGCGGCCCTCCTCATACCGTGTTTTTACCTACCGTCGCGGCAAAAATCCACCGCCAGATAAAAGCTGTTCCGTTCGTAACACATTCGGATGGCTAAGTTCAAACCAAAATGTTCACCACCCGGAAAGACGGCCTTCCCGGCGGTTGCCCATCCGCAGGATGACCCGTCTCCCGGATGGGTCCAGCAGCCGCTTGACTTAAGTTTTTTGCAAAAATGCCGATCATTTATAGGTACTTTTCATATTCTATCCGACGATGCACTCGAAAATGACGATGCGGTCAACAAAGGATGCAGGCGATGAAAGTTAGGTGGTGCAAAACGTTGTGGCTGGCAATCGTTTTTGCGGTTTTGCCGGCCCATACCTTGATGGCAGCCGACCAGGCACCGGCGACAATATCCTGGGCGTATCTGATTATCGGGTTGTTTGGCGGTCTGGCCCTTTTTCTGTACGGCATGGACAAAATGAGCGAGGGTATGAAAAAATCCGCCGGCAACCAGATGCGCGCCATTTTGGCCGCCTTGACCAGAAATCGCCTCATCGCCCTGCTGGTGGGTGCCTTCGTCACGATGGTCATCCAGTCCAGCAGCGCCACCACCGTGATGCTGGTAAGCTTTGTCCAGGCGGGCCTGATGAGTTTTGCCCAAACCCTGGGCGTTATTCTGGGCGCCGATATCGGTACGACGGTCACCGCCCAGCTCATCGCGTTTAAATTAACCGATTACGCCCTGTTGATGATCAGCATCGGATTCGGACTGCGCATGTTTTCCAAAAGCGAAAACATCCGGAACATCGGCGAAGTCATCCTGGGGTTCGGTATTCTGTTCTTCGGCATGAAGCTGATGAGTGACACCATGAAGCCCCTGCGCGCTTATCCGGACTTCATCGAGCTCTTGAAGGGCCTGGAAAACCCCTTGCTGGGGCTGCTGGTGGGGGCGGCATTTACCGCCCTGATTCAGAGCAGCAGCGCCTTTACCGGAATCCTGATCGTTTTGGCCCAGCAAAATCTGATCACCCTGGAAGCCGGGATTCCGATGATTTTCGGGGCCAATCTCGGCACCTGTGTCACGGCCGCCCTTTCCAGTATCGGCGCCTCCCGGGAGGCCAAGCGGGTCGCCGTGGCCCACATTTTATTCAAACTGGCCGGTGTGGCGCTGTTTTTTTTCTGGATACCGCAATTCGCCGACCTTATTCAATACCTGGCGGCAGAATTTCAATCCGGCGCCGCCCGCCAGATCGCCAACGCCCATACCATTTTCAATGTCGGTCTCGCTTTGCTGTTTCTCCCGTGCACGCCTTTTTTCGGTCATCTGATCATGCTCCTCCTGCCGGATAAAAAGGAAGACAAAGATCTCAAACCGGCCACCTGGCATCTGGATGAGGACCAGATCACATCACCGGCCATTGCCATCGACCTGGCCCGCACCGAAATTGCCCGCATGGCCAATTTGCTCGGACGCATGCAGCGGGCCATCATCGTTCCGTTTTTATCCAACGAGCGCCGTCGTGATGAATTCTACCCCCAGCTCTCGCTGGTCGAGGGCATCGACATGCGCGAACAGAAAGTCAATTTTTTGCAGGAAAAAATCACCCATTATCTCCTGCAGGTTGCCAAACAGAGGCTTTCAGATGAGCAATCCAAAGAAGTGTTCGGCATGATATCAATCGTAAAGGATATGGAAAGCCTCGGCGATCTGATCCACCGCAACATGATTCCGATGATTCCCAAAAAGCAGAATCTTGAATCTGATTTTTCCCGGGAAGGCAAAGAAGAGCTGTTGATTTACCACGAAAAAGTATGCCAGCAGATCCATCTGCTCAAAGAGGCCCTGGCCGAAAGGAGCCCGGAAAAAGCCCAAAAAATCATGGCTTCGGAGAGAAAATACCTGGACCTCGAATCCCGATACCGGATTCAGCATCTCGAGCGCCTGCGCCATGAGCGCCGTGAGTCCCTGGAAACCCACAGCGTCCATCTCGAGCTCATGGACCTGATGAAACAGATCATCGTCTATTCTTCCAACGTGGCGAAAACCTTTATTGAGTCATGCGGGCAGGGTCCGTCGGATCGCTACGATCAAGGGCTGCAAAGCCGTTCGCTTTTGAGCGAGGTCGATTTTCTCGGCGGTTTAATCCAGAAGGGTCATTGAAAAGAGCTGGGCGGCCCCGGACAAAGCGTCATCGAATCAATCAATCCCTGAAAACGAGTAACCATAGCGGATCCCGAGAGTGTCCTGACCCTCATTGGGGCTGGCCAGACCGGCATTGGAGACATGGTCAAACAGGATCGAGAGGCTGTGATGGGCGGTTACCTGATAGCCGAACTCGATGGGGATACGGAACAGGATCCTGGATCCGAGGGACTTTTTGTCTTTGTCATCGGTATCCAGCTCTCCGTTATGAACCGCGGCACCCAGGCCGGTGGCCAGAAAGAACCCGCTGGGGGTGTTGAGTTCCCAGAGGACCCCGCCATATAATTTGCTGGTGTCCCCCTGGTTGTTGACGCTCAATCCCAGATTGGGGCGCAGGGTCCCCGCCAGAACAGAAATACCGGTCCGGCAGAATACGATTTCACCGTTGATATCCACACCGTCCTCCAGGCGCGTCCCGCTCCAGAGCCCGCCGACGTCATGGGCCAGGACACCAAAGAAGGCCCGGTAGAAATAGCCGCCCGGGTCGGAAGGCGGCCCCGGGTCGGCGGCGATTGCCGGCGTTGCCGCCAAGGGGCCAACTGCAAAGCCGGCCAGCGGAAACATAACAATCGAAATCAAGAGAACATGCCGCCCAACATTTCCAACTGACGGCCGGAATTTTCTTAGCATCATTATAGCCCCGTTAGCTTGCTGTGGGATCTTAAGCGCCGGTTACGGATGGTTGTCCACACTGATCATTCAAAAGATATACATACTCAACCGGTGGGAACGGGTCAAGGGCGGGGATTAATACAATCTTAAGCAAGGTTATTATCCAAATTGATCAACTCCCCCTAGATCCCCTCCCGTCAGAGGCTGTGTCATAATTCAGAGAATCGCTTATTTTCTGATCGTCATGCCGGACTTGATCCGGCATCCAGTTGGGTAACATATTGACAAAAACACCGGATTCCGGGTCAAGCCCGGAGCGACAATACAGCAACAAATGCTGTTCTGAGAATTGCGACACCGCCGCTCAAGGGAGGGGAAATCAGTTGACTGACAAACTGGCAGGAGGATTTCGCACAGTGTTTTTGAAAATACATTTATGACCAGCACGATACATTAATCGGAAGGGTTGAGGGGCCGCTGCAGGGGTGGTGTATCAGAAAAGCGTCTAAGCGCTATCCAGGGATATCACGTATTCAAGATACCAGCCGCTGTAGACTCCCTCGATTTCCCAGCGATCGGTGGAATCGTTCCACACGACCTTGAAATTTCGCATTTGATTCAGATAGTCGTCGGAGTCGGTAAACATCAAAACAAAACTGTCTTGCGCTGCCAGATACATATAACCGAATACGGTCACAAAATGCCCGATTGACCGGCCCGGGTACTTGATCTTGAGGGTCACGCCCCGGCCTGCATGCAGCGCACTGACGGCAAAATCCAGCAGCATGTGGGAACGGGCTTCGCGCACGGTCACCATGTCGGCGCTGACGTTGGGAACGAAGTTATCGAAATAATAGCGCAGGGCGTTGTAGACATCGCCGGGCTGATTGGCAAAATGGGTGTTAAAGGTATTGAAGGCATCGTCTTCGTCGGCGGCCCAGCCTCCCCAGGTCAACAGATTGGCGGCCGCGGCTGCCCAGCACATATTGGAATCGTCGGATCCGGTTTTATCGGCATCGGTATAGCCGGTATCAAACGCTTCCCACATTTTAAAAAGCGCTTCATAGTCTTCGTCGGTGTAATCTTCGGGGCCCGCTTCCGGAATGCTGAGGTCGGCACCGCCGCCGCCACCGCCGCTGCTGCCGCCGGTTTTGCAGCCGACGATGATCAGCATCACACATATTAAAATGGCCGATAGCTTCTTCATAAGAACGTCTCCTATGAGGTTCATATCGGCCGTTTATTGCGATCACTTGAATCATAAACTCACCAGGCAAAAATATTTTTCTATGGCAAATCTCAGAGGTATAACGGTGTTTGGATATAGGTTACGATATGTGGGCGACCCAACACTTGGGAGGATTCTGTATATAGTTGAGCTATAACCAACCACTGAAATTGGATAGAGGTCTGGTCACCGGCACAGGGTCCGATCGCCACCCCTGACAGGTATGCATAAATAATCAGATCGAACTGTTCAAAAACTGAACAACATCGGTTTGCTGAAAAGTCGGATAGCCGGATTGCGGGGCTGCTGCCGTATCCCCGGATCCAATGTAGCCCCAGGCCGCCAGGGCCAAGGTGAGCACTTTTTCATCCCGGTTGAAATGCCGATCGAGTTCCTGCAGATTTTTAATGGAGTCATCGATAAACACAAACGGCTGCCGACCGAAACGTTTCCGGATTCGCAGCATGTTCTCGATCTTGGTCACGCCGTTATCACCGCTGTAAATATCCTCTGCATCCATATCGAGACCGAAATGGCGGCACAGCCGCAGGGTGGCGTCGTGATTTTTGTTCGTCAATATCACAAACGGGTGATTTTGGTGTCGAATTAATTCATCCCACAGGGGCTGATAGGTCTGATGTAAGGCAAACCAGCGCTTTATGTCCCTGTCCATAAAGCGCTTGCGGGCCGCATAGATCCGGTTGGTTCTTTCCGTCAGGTCTACATCCGACAGACGGGTAATCACCAGGTATTCTTCGGGGGTGAGAATTTTTTCGACGTCTTGTTGCCGCTGAGCCAGGCACCAGTGCATCAGGGCCATGGCATCACCGATGGGCTGCACATGAAACCGATTGTTCTTGAACATCCGGGTGAGATCGGCCGGAACCTCGGCCAGGCGAGTCACCAGGCTGTCCGTGGTCGCATTGTAGGTCGTTAAAACAATCTCATCCAGCGAGTTGATCAGAACACCGTCAAAATCGAATATCAGCATCGCAAGTTAACCCTGACCTTCTTTGACAGGGGAGGGTTACCCGAAAACCACACGTTTACACGGCTTCAACATGCGCAAATAGCTATGGCGACGCCAAAGGCAACCAGGGATTTTGAGTGAGGGCGATCACCCTCCCCTTGATCCCCTCCCGTCAAGGGAGGGGAAGCGAGAGACTGAAAAATTAATTTAACAAATACTTTGGGCTACAACACCATAAGCGATCTATCCGGGCTATATACCCGAGCCGCAATAATTGTCAAGCCTGTCGGAACCAGCTTGACAGGTTTAGCGCAAACAGGTTATAGCAAACTTGGTTTTGGCCGTCGCGGCTCAACTCTACATGTCTTGCTGCGCCCCATAGTTCATGCTCTCCAACTGAAGCTGTCTCACACTCCTTTGCGACTTTCCGGCTAAAATTGAATTACCACATGTTGTCATGCCCAACCGCAGGTCTTATTGTCACTGGATGATCTAAGGTTACGCGGTTCAATTATCTTTCCAATTCCAACCATCTGGGGAAAGGAGGACCATCATGCACCGAATATTGAAAGTTTTCTGTACCGGGGTTGACCAGGACCGGCTGGCGGAAACCCTTCAGGTCGTCGCCAGGTACGAGGGTTTTGTGATTGCAGAAATTGCTGCAGAAAAAATCGCTGACCTCGCCCGGCGCTACCCGGTCGAAGATATCACCGATCTTTATAGAATCCAGGTTGGCGACCGCATCATCGACACCGCCCAACCCCGCGTCGACGCCAAAGGAAAATTGCGCGCCCACCCCGCGTAAAAAGGCGTCAAAAAGCTTGCCACCGGCCACCACCATCATCTGGTTCAATTTATCGGTCCGATCAAAGAACAATGGCTGGCAGAAATCAAAAAAGCCGGCGGCCAGCCGCGGGTCCCGCATGGGGCGTTTACCTATGTTGTGCGGGCGGACGACAAAAGTCTGGCAAAAATAAACGCGCTGTCCTTCGTGCGCTGGGTGGGACATTTGTCCCACCGGGATCGCATCGAGCCGTCTGTCCTGCCCGGACGCGGCTCGAAGGCAGACGCGGCCCCCGAGCCCCTGCCGCGAACCAAAATCCTGCCGGGTTTATATTCGGTGGAGTTTTTTACGGCCAATGATCTCAAAAATGCGCTGGCGGATATAAAAAAGATCGGTTTTGACATCATGGATCAGGACAAAAAAGCGGCCATCGCCGTGATCGAAGATCCTGAAGGCGGAGCGGGCGCTGCCAAGCGCCTGCGCGAACTGTCGGCCATCCACGGTGTGCGCTACATCCGCAAACGCGCTTTCAAGCGAACTTCAAACGATGTGGCTGCGCAGATTATGGGAACGCGGGCCGCTTTGAGCACGACCGATTTAGGATTAAGCGGCAAGGGCGAGGTAATTGCCGTGTGTGATACCGGGCTCGATAATGCCGACCCGCAGACCATCCACCCGGATTTTGCCGGACGCATCAAAGCCATCATGAGCTATCCCATCACAAGGGATTTTGCAGCCTATGTCAACAACCCCGGCGGCGATGACGGGGCGGCCGACTTCGACAGCGGTCACGGAACCCACGTGGCCGGATCGGTACTGGGCAACGGTGCGACAAGCCTTCAGCTGCCCGGCAATCCCAACCCGATTCGCGGACTGGCTTACAAGGCCCACCTGGTATTCCAGGCCATCGAACAGGAAATGAAGTGGAAGAACCCTGATCATTACCGGCGCTACGGGAGATATCTGTTAAGCGGCATACCGCTGGATCTGACCCGCTTGTTTGCCGATGCCTACGAGCAAAAAGCACGCATTCACTCCAACTCCTGGGGCGGCGGCCAGCCCGGTGAATATGACAGCCAGAGCGAGCAGTTGGATCGTTTCGTGTGGGAGCATAAAGATTTTTGTGTCCTGGTGGCTTGCGGCAATGACGGCACGGATCAGGACGGCGACGGAAAAATTAATCCCATGAGCGTCACCTCCCCCGCCACGGGTAAAAACTGCATCACCGTGGGAGCCTGCGAAAATGAACGCTCCACCTTCAACACCAACACCTATGGGGGCTGGTGGCCCACCGACTATCCCGTGGCACCGTATCGCAGCGACCCCATGGCCGACAATGCGGACCAGGTGGTGGCCTTCAGCAGCCGGGGACCGACACGCGACGGCCGCATCAAGCCCGAGGTTGTCGCACCCGGCACGTTTATTCTGTCGACCCGCTCGACGATGATCGCCCCCAACAATACGTCCTGGTCCGCTTACCCGCCCAGCAGGCTTTATTTCTATATGGGGGGCACCAGCATGGCCACCCCTTTAACGGCTGGTGCCGTCGGTTTGATTCGCGAATATTTGCGTACCCGCATGGCCATAAAAGCACCATCGGCCGCGCTGCTCAAAGCCACCCTGATTGCCGGTGCCAGAAGACTGCCCGGCTATGGTGCGCCGGCAGCGGTGGTGGACAACGACCAGGGTTACGGGCGTGTCAACCTCGATGCCGTCCTGGCACCGTCGGCGATGACCGAACGCGCTTTTGTGGAAATCACCCCGGG
>JAFDCJ010000302.1 GCA_019312835.1 Deltaproteobacteria bacterium | reverse complement strand
GCTCACGTACTGGCGTGTACGCTCCGCTTTTAAATTAGCCAGCGCCTTGTCCTCGAACCCGATCTAAGGCTTTCATGCCAATTTCATGTTCAAAAATTTTCGGCATCTCATGCCGCTTCTAATGGAATTCAAAAAAAATGATGATGAATTCGGCAGAGCTTACCCAGCCGATCTCAGGCTTTGATGCCGCTCCCACTAAACGTTTTCGAATGCCTTTTACTGTTGAAGGAATTTTGAAATGGCCGGGCTGCACTGGATTCAAGGGCAAGCCTGACATGATAAAACACTAGGATAAGGTAACACAGATGACTAAAAACATAATTGGCCGGGTGGTGGCGGTGTCGATCAGTGACCGCAAAGGGGTGAAAAAGGCCAATGTTACAAGCGTCCGGTTGCTGGAGGATCATGGCATTGAAAATGACGCGCATGCCGGCAAATGGCACCGGCAGGTGAGCCTGCTGGCCATTGAGAGCATCGCAAAGATTCGAAACAAGGGGTTGGACGTCTCTCCCGGTGAATTTGCCGAAAACATCACCACCGCAGGCATTCGGCTGTGGGAGTTGCCCATCGGCAATTGCCTGAAACTGGGAGCAGAGGTGGTCGCGGAAGTCACCCAGATCGGCAAGCAGTGTCACAATCGTTGCGCTATTTTTCATCAGGTGGGCGACTGCGTGATGCCGCGGGAGGGGATTTTTGTCCGCATCCTGCAAGGTGGAATGATCAAACCCGGAGACAGGATTGAATTTGCTGAAGTACCACAATCCGCTGAATTAATACAAAGCTGATAAGGAAGATGACAGAACATGGCACTGGTTGACAGCTTTCAGAGAAAAATCGATTATCTTCGTATCTCCATCACCGATCACTGCAACCTGAATTGCACCTATTGCTCCCCTCCGTTTTCCGGCCGCCGGTATCTGGAGCGGAGGGAGATTCTGAGCTACGAGGAAATCGCCGTGCTGGCGGAAGCAGCGGTCGCCGCGGGTATTACCAAAATCAGGCTGACCGGCGGCGAGCCCCTTATCCGCAAGGATGTGGTGGCATTGTGCCGCATGCTGGCTGCCATCGACGGTTTGGAGAGCCTGGCACTGACCACCAACGGCATCCGGCTCAAGACCCTTGCAAAGCCGCTGGCCATGGCCGGGGTGAAAAGGGTGAACGTCAGCCTGGATTCACTGCAGCGACAACGCTTCGCCCGAATCACCGGCCGGGATCGCCTCGCCGAAGTGCTGGCCGGAATCTCAGCAGCCGCGGCAGCCGGTTTGGCACCCGTCAAGATCAACACCGTGGTAATGCGCGGCGTTAACGATGACGAGGTCGTTGATCTGGCCGCGCTGACCTTCGACAAACCCTATCACGTCAGGTTCATTGAGCTGATGCCGTTTCAACATGCCGGTGTCGGTGAATATGGCCGCCTGCACATACCGATCGGCGAGATTATTCACAAGATTCCCGGCATCGACACGGCCAGGGTCGATCCATTCATTGACAACCCCGGGCCGGCCAGGCTTTGCGCCCTACCGGGCGCCAGGGGCAATATCGGCTTTATTGCGCCGATGAGCTGGCATTTTTGTGGCTCCTGCAGCCGGCTGCGACTGACCGCCGACGGCAAGATCAGAAGCTGCCTGTTTTCGAATGACGAAATGGATATTAAGACCCTTTTGCGGCAAGGCGCAGCGAAAAAAGAGCTCGTCGAATTTTTCGCCTCGGCCGTCCAAAACAAACCCCGCCGACACCAGCTGAGTGAAAATGGTCACGGTAAGGCAGAACGCGGCATGTATGCCATCGGAGGTTGATGATGAGGTCAATGTTATTTACCCCGGATAAGCCAGGCCACTGTCGCGTCGGCATCAAAAGCCTGACCGTGCCACCGATGCTGTGCATTGTCGGCTATTCGGGTTCAGGGAAAACCTTCGTCACCGTCGGCCTGGTGAAAGCCCTAAAACGCACCGGCTTGCAGGTGGGTACGATCAAACACGATGTACACGGTTTTGAGATGGATCGACCGGGCAAGGACAGCTGGCGTCACAAGCAGGCCGGCGCTGCTGCAACCGTGATATCTTCGCCGTCACAGATCGGCATGGTGATGGACGTGGATCATGATCACCATCCGGTGGAGCTGTTGCCGCTGCTGGGGCAAATGGATATCGTCCTGGTGGAGGGCTTCAAACATGCTGATTTAGCTAAAATCGAGGTGTTCCGGCCGGAAAATAACAGGCCGGCTGCCTGTCGCAACGATCGCAACCTTCTGGCGGTGGTATCGGATGCGGATCTGGGATGGTGTGTTCCGCGTTACGCGGCCAACGATTTTGAAGGACTGGCCGGATTTGTCATCGCGCATTTCAGGCTGGCCTCGGTGACAAGCCGTGGCATGCAGCGCACGAACTGCGGATAATCCCTGCCGCTTTGCACCGCACTGCCTGCCATTAGCGATTCAACCAAAATAATGTTTTCTCTCAAGAGAGGATATAATGTTTGGAATTGGTATGCCTGAATTGGCCATTCTTTAGATTGTTGTCCTGATCATTTTCGGCGCCGGCAAGCTGCCGGCGATCGGGGCCGGACTTGGCAAGAGTATTCGTAATTTTAAAAGCACAGTCCGGGAATCGAATGAGCGGCCCGAAAAATAGAGTCTCCGTAATTCGAGTGACCCGTTGAACGCATCAACTGCCACCAAGCAGACATTGCATTGAAGTTAGACAACCCATGGAACTATTGCAGATCATATTTCCGGTCGCCGGCATCAAAACATACGTCTTCATTCCGCCGGCGGTAGCCTTCATCATTTCATTTTGCACCTCGATGGCCGGCATATCGGGCGCTTTTCTGTTGCTACCCTTTCAAATGAGCGTTCTCGGTTTTAACACGACCTCGGTTACTTCCACCAATTTTCTATTTAATGTAGCGGGCACCCCGGGAGGGGTGTATCGCTATATCAAGGAGCGCCGGTTCGCCTGGCCCGTTGCCCTGATAATTGTAGCGGGAATCCTACCGGGAGTGCTGATCGGTTACTATATCAGGATGACATTGCTGCCCGATCCGAGGAGTTTCAAATTTTTTGTGGGGATGGTCCTGTTGCTGGTGGCGGTTAAGCTCATCAGGGACGCCTGCACGCATAAATCCAACGGTCATAAGCAGGCCTGCCGTCTACAAGACCGGGTGGAGAATGTCCTGCTGACATTAAAAAAAACCCGCTTTGATTTTAGTAACGTCACCCACTCCTTTGCCACCGGCGGCCTGCTGAGCCTGGCCTTTACGGTCG
>JAFDCJ010000301.1 GCA_019312835.1 Deltaproteobacteria bacterium | reverse complement strand
CTTTATCTTCTGAAAAACCTTCATCGTCTCCAGCAGTCCCAGCACTTGCTTCTTCTTGACCGTGTCACCTATCTCGACATAGGCTGGCTGATCCGGCGCTGGCTTGCGATAAAATACGCCTGACATCGGCGCTCTGACTTCGACTCGTTTGGTGGTCATATTTTTCACTCCTCACAGAAGTTTATAGTGGGAGCGGCTTCCAGCCGCGATTTGCATCAGCAGGGATCATTCAATCGCGGCTGGTAGCCGCTCCCACCAGCATTGAATCCAAATAAAAACCTAAACCGGAGGTGTTGTGTGCCCCTTAGCCCGGGGCGGCAGTTTCTCGGTTTTATTTCTGGTCAACGCCAGGGCTTCAATTATTTTCTGGCGCGTGTCGGCGGGTAGAATAATTTCATCTACCATCTGGGCGGTCCAGCTGTGGGCGGTGCCATAGGCATCGACCTTTTCCCTTGCGCGATAAAGATAGTTTTCATAGGCATCCTTTTCGATACCTTTGCCGTAGACCTTGTAGTAATCAAGTTCCGAGGCCTCGACGGCAAACCGGGCGATGGGCCAGGCATAGGTCAGGTCCGCTCCCATGCTTTTTAAACCGCCCATGACCAGGCTGCCGGCATCCGCATAGGCCTCGCGCAGCACGATGCTTATTTTCGGTATGGTGGCAGTTGCATAGACATCCAGGGTTTTGCCCATGTGCCGGAGCAACCCGACCGCTTCCTGACTTTCGCCGGGCACAACCGGCGGCGTATCGACCAGGTTTACCAGGGGGATATTATACGCATCAAGGGTCTGCAGGAAACGGTAGTATTTATCGCTGGAATTAATTTCCAGGATACAGCCGGGGTATTGGGGATTATTGGCCACAATGCCGACAACTTCACCGTTAAATCGGGCGAAACAGGTAATCAGGTTTTTAGCATACTCATCCTTGAATTCAAAATAGTCACCGTTGTCGACCAGCTGTTCAATGACCAGATGCATATCATAGGTCTGATCGTATTCATCCGGGACGATATCCACCAGATTGTCTACCCTGCGCCGGGGATCGTCGGAGTTTTCCAGAGCCGGCGGGGCTTCTTTGAAGTTCTGGGGCAGATAGGCCAGCAACTGGCGGCATTTCTTGATGGTTTCCTCGTCATCATCGCCCACGATATCACAGCTGCCGCTCAGCTGCATGTGATAGTCGGCTCCCCCGACGTTGCGGTCGATGATCTCCGATGTTGCGGCCTGGGTCTGGCGCGGGCCGCCGAGCCACATGTTGGCCGATATACGGCTCATGAAGAGAAAATCACAAAGGGTCGGAAGATAGGCGCCACCGGCAATGCAGGGCCCCATCAGAACGGTGATCTGGGGCATAACCCCGGAATACAAAGACTCCAGTCGGAAATACCAGTCAAAGCCGGCCATGGCGACATCTTCATAGCCCAGCCTGCCGCCGGAGGAGTCCAGCAGGGTGACCATGGGAATCCCCCACTGGGCAGCCATTTCAAGGGGCTTGGCAAACTTGATGATATGTTGGGCCCCGATGGATCCCCCCAGAACGGTGAAATCGCTGGCGTGGGTCATAACCAAGCGGCCGTTCACACGCGCGGTGCCGACAACGGCCCCGTCGCAGGGCGCCTCGGGTATGCGCCCGTCGATGCGCTTGCTGGTGGTGCCGACAAAGGAGCCCAGTTCCGTGAAAGTGCCCGGGTCGGCCAGGATGTCTATCCTTTCCCGGGCCGTCAACTTGCCGCGGCCGTGCTGGCGCTCGATATGCCTGACACCACCGCCCAGGAGGTTCTTTTCCTTGATTGCCTCAAATTTTTTTATGGCTTGATCCATTCTCTTGCCCATAGGAATATCCTTTGCTTTATTTCCTTCTACCGTTTCTAAAAATCACAAATTACAAGCACCAAATTACAAATAAATCCCAAATCTCAATAACCAATGACCAAAACTTTGCACACGCGACAGGTTTGTAATTTTGAATTTTGGTCATTGGAATTTGTTTGTTATTTGTGATCTGTTATTTGGAATTTATAAAACGATATTTCCAAGTCCTGGCAAATTTTGTTATTTATGCTGGCTTTATAAACCTTCTCTTCGCCGGTACCTCCTCGTGTTTATTCCAACTGGCTCTCAGTGCCTTTACGATTCTGGAACGGGTTTCACGCGGGTCGATCACCTCGTGGACCGTGTAATAGGTCGTAAAAGATTTGCCCATGGTCATGACGCTGAAGTGTTCCTTTAGAATGCTCAGAAAAAAGTTGTAAACGTCTTCGTAATTGCCCTCATCCTTGGCCTTGGCCAGTTCCTTGTGGAACACGGCTTGAACAATTGATTCCGGTCCCGTGGGGGCGAACTCGGCCGACGGCCAGCCGTAGATAAAATCAGGTCCCATTTTGCTGCATCCCATCACAATGTTGGACCCACCGTAGGAGCGCCTCAGCACGATGGTCACCTTTGGGTTGGTCAGGTGTGAATAACCATGCAGGTTTTTGGCACCGTGCCGGATTACGCCCATGCGCTCCCACTTATCGCCGGGAGGAAACGCCGGTGTGTCCGAAAGGTTCACCAGGGGGATGTTAAATGCATCCAGATACATCAGGAAGCGGTCATATTTGTCGGATGAGTCCGGTTCCATGATGCCGCTGAGTTCATCGGGGTTGCTGGCGGCAATGCCGGCCGGTATGCCGTCAAACCGCGCAAGGCCGACGACCATATTCGGCGCAAAGTCCGCCTTCAGCTCGAAGAACTCGCCATTGTCCACGATCAGATCGATGATCTCGTGAATATCGTAGGTAAACTTCGGATCATCGGGCATGACATCGAGCAGCGCCTCCTCCTGCCTGTCAGGGTCATCCGTGGATTCAATAATGGCCGGCTTCTCCCAACAATTTGGAGGGGTGAATGTGAGCAGCCGCCGGGCCAATTGGATGGCCTCTTCGTCGCTTTCGGCCAGCAGGTCGCACTGGCCGCTTTTTTCCATGTGAAAATCAGCCGAGCCGGCGTCATCCGAATTGATTTCACCGCCCAACCACAAAAAGCCGGTGTTCTGATTAAAAATCAGAAAATCGGACAGCACCGGTACCTGGGCGATGGGACCCGTGCAGGGTCCCAGCACCATGGCTATCTGCGGGATGACACCCGAATAGAGGCAATAGTTCCTCAGCAGGCGGCCCAATCCGTTCAGTCCGACATAGCCGTTTTTAAAGCTGATCCTGGAACCGGCGCTGTCGAACATACCGATGATGGGGATGCGCTCCTGGCCGGCCATTTGGACCAGCTCGGCAATTTTCCAGACCCCCTGGTCGCCGATAGCGCCGGACATCACCGTAAAGTCGAGGGCGTAAGCCATCGCCGGCTGGCCGTGAATGTTGACCATCCCCATTACGACGCCATCGCCAGGGCTCGGCTTGGCCTCGCCTGTCAGGCCCATGCGAAATTCCCTGACCACGGAACCGATCTCTTCAAAGCTGCCCGGATCTGCCAATAGCTCGATCCTCTCCCGGGCGGTGAGTTTGCCCAACTGGTGCTGTCGTTCGATGCGATCTTTACCGCCGGCGTCGAGATTTTCTCTCCGGTTGGTTTCCAGCTTCTCCAGGTAGCCGTTCATCCATTTTCCCATACTCCAGACCTCCGGTCTTTTTAGTTGAATATGTTGATGGGGCTCTTTAGTTGACTAGGTTGATTAAGTTGAATGAGTTGATTGAGTCAGCGATATTCAATGGATATGATCCTTTGAACTTAATCAACCAATCAACCAATCAACATAATCAACTCATATTTTTCTAATCAACTAGTCAACCAATCAACTTAATCAACCAGAATTTTTGTTCCAGTCAACTTAATCAACTTGTCATGTAACTGCGATGCCTTGAAAGATGATCTCGCAAATTTGATCCGTCAGATCATCCGGGTTGATTTCTTTTCCAAAGGTTATTCCTGAAAGACAGACCTGCTCGATGCTGCCGAGAATACTGTGCCGGATGAGCCTCGCCGGCACATCAGCGCGGATCTCCGCGTTGCGGATGCCCTCCTCGATAACCTGCAACACGATGTTGCTGTACTCCTTGACCCGTGAATAGGTCTCACTCTTGTAGTAATCCGGATAGTTCCTGACCTCGATTAAAAGTATTTTGGCAAATACCCGGTTGGTGGCGTAGACATTGATGTGGGACCAGATCAGCTTGCGAAGTTTGTTGAGGGTGCCTTTGATCCCTCTCAGGTCCAGGCGCATCTGGGTCCGGTATTGCTCCAGGTACTCGCTTAGTACCTGATGAAGCAGGTCACGCTTGTCCTTGAAATATTTGTAGATAAGCGCTTCGGTCACACCGGCGCTTCTGGCTATTTCGGCGGTGGTGATGGCGCTGAATTCCTTTTCCACCAGCAGTGACTTCAAGGCCCCGACAATTTTTATCCGTCCCGGCGGCAAGGGTCGTTCTTTCAGGTTGTTTGTTGTGTCAGCTAATGACATTCTCATTTCTGTTTCCTCAATATCGAAAACACAAAAGTTTGGTATAAGGTATAGGGCATAAGGTGTAAGGTAAACAGCGAGCTGCAGAAAAGGGGATACGATAAGTCAAGTATCTGCCCATCGGCTTGTCCGCAGCTCTGGTCTTCAACCTTATACCTTCTACCCTTAACCCGATACCATTTATTTGCCAGCACAGCCTTTGAGACACCACGGTCGCCTGTATGGGCTAATATCCTTCCAATTTTGAGATAACATCCCTCATCACCTCGTCGGCTCCCCCGCCGATGGCCAATCCGCGGGCATCCCGGTAGTATCTGGAAATAAGCATCTCCTCCATAAATCCCAGTCCGCCGTACATCTGCAGGCAGCCGTCGGCCACTTTCATCAGTACATGGCTGGCCATGAGCTTGCCCATTGAAATCTCGCGGGTGGCATCCTGGCCGGCTTCCTTCATCCTGACGATATGATAGATCAGCTGCTGCAAGCACTCGATCTCCGTCAGCCAATCGGCAAACCGGTGTCTCAATACCTGTTTGGCGATCAATGGCTTGCCGAATACCACCCGTTGCCTGACATGATCCAACGTCATGTCGATGATATCTCTGGCAGCGGTGCAGGCAAACGGAAGCAGGGAGAAGCGTTCGTGCTGAAACTGCATCATCTGGTAAATGAAGCCTTCGTTTTCTTTTCCGATCAGGTTGTCGGCCGGTATTCTGGCATTGTCGAAAAACAGCTCGGCGGTGTCACTGATGCGTATTCCCAATTTGTCCAGTTTTCTGCCAACGGTGAAGCCGGGGGTGTCGGTTGGAACCACAAACAGGCTAAAGGAGTGATACCCCGGATCATCGCTGGTCCTTGCCAGCAGGGTTAGAAAATCGGCCTGGGTGCCGTTGGTGATATACATTTTGGAGCCGTTGATCACATAGTCGCCGCCGTCTTTTTTGGCCGTGGTTTGAATGGCGGCCACATCGGATCCGGCACCGGGTTCGGTTACGGCAATGGCACCGACCATGTCTCCGGCAATGGCGGCTTTTAGATAGGTTTGCTTTAGGAAGTCGCTGCCGAATTCGGCGATGGCGGGTGTTGCCATGTGGGTCTGCACCGTGATGGCAGTGGACAGGCCGAGGGCTTTAATATGTCCCAGCTCCTCTAAAAATACGGTATCATACCAGTAGTCGAGGCCCTGGCCGCCGTAGCGCGGGTCATAGCGGATGCCAAGAAACCCGAGATCCCCCATCTTTTTGAATAGGTCCTTCAGCGGCGCCAGACCGTCTTCTTCCCACTGATCCACATTGGGATTGATTTCTTTTTTGATAAAATCACTGACGGCCCGCCGCACCATGTCGTGGTCTTTGGTGAAGTAGATTTTATTGCCGTTTTCAGGTCCGAACGCCATTTTGCACCTTTCGGGTGGTTGAACAAGTTAATTATGTTGAATAAGTTGATTAAGTTGACCAGGTTGATTGAGTTCAACTCAGTTGATCGGTTCGATCAGACTTTATCCATTAAACATAATCAACCAATCAACCAATCAACATAATCAACTTTTCTTCTTTCAGCCCAGCTCCATCTTGGCGATGATCTCCCGCATGATCTCATCGGCACCGCCGCCGATGGAGATCAGCTTGGCATCCCGATAGCAGCGCGAGATCAGCATTTCCTCCATAAAGCCAAGGCCGCCGTACATCTGCAGGCAGCCGTCGACGACTTTTTGGATGACCCGGGCAGCATACAGCTTGCCCATGGAGACTTCCCGGGTAACATCCAGGCCGGCCTCTTTCATCCGGACGATGTGGTAGGTCAGCTGACGCAGACATTCAATTTCGGTTTGCCAGTCCGCCAGCCGGTGTCGCAGCACCTGCCTGGCAATCAGCGGTTTTCCAAACACCACCCGCTGCCGGATATGCTCAACCGTCATCGCAATTACCTCTTCGGCCGAAATATAGGACATCGGGATGGCCGAGAAACGCTCATGTTGAAATTGCTGCATCTGGTAAATGAAACCTTCGCCCTCCTTGCCGATGAGGTTTTCAGTCGGGACGCGCATGTCGTCGAAAAACAGTTCAGCCGTATCACTGCTGTGGCATCCCATTTTTTTCAGTTTGCGGCTGACCTGGAAACCGGGCAGGTCGGTGGGAACCACCAGCAGGCTGAAGGAATGGTAGCCGGGGTCATCGCTGGTTCGGGCCAGCAGGGTTAAAAAATCGGCCTGGGTGCCGTTGGTGATATAGGTTTTGGAGCCGTTGATGACGTAGGAATCGCCGTCTTTTTTCGCCGTGGTCTGCAGCGCACTGACATCGGATCCGGCCCCCGGCTCGGTAACGGCGATGGATGCAACCACATCGCCGGCAATCGCCGGTTTGAGGTAGGTTTCCTTGATATAGTCGCTGCCGAACTCGGCCAGCGCGGGTGTTGCCATGTGGGATTGAACGGCGATGGCCATCGGAATACCGGAGCCGCGAACGCGGCCCAGCTCTTCCAAAAAAACGAGGTCATACCAGTAATCCAGGCCCTGTCCGCCGTATTGCGGATCATAGCGAATGCCCAGAAACCCGAGATCACCCATTTTTTTAAAGAGGTCATGGAGCGGGGCGATACCCTGTTCTTCCCACGCGTCCATGTTCGGATTGATTTCTTTATCCACAAATTCTCTGACGGCCTTGCGGACCATCTCATGATCTTTGTTGAAATAAATTTGCGTCGCGCTTTTTGTTTTGACTGCCATCGGTACCCTCCGGTCCGTACCCTCCGGGTAGTTGATTGGGTTGACTAGTTGATTCTGATAGCTGAAGGCTCAAAGCTGAAAGCTCAAAGGTTGAAGATCAGAGGACAAAGCATTTGACATAGACCAATGCCTTAGTCATATTGTGCAAAGTAAAATAACCTGCCTTTCTGAACTGCCACTTTGAGCCTTGAGCCATCAGCTTTGAGCTATTTTTCCTTCTTTGCTGCCAGAAACAGTTCGACGATCTCCTTGTGTTGCGGGGTTTGCAGGGCGATGGACTGATGGGCGGCTTCCCAATCCAATACCTGCTGCAGGGTCATGTCAAAGCTGTTTTCAAGCCCTTCCTTGATCAGCCTCAACGCCAGTGGCGGTTTTTGAGACAGGGTGTTGGCCAGGCTTTCCACTTCGGCTTCCAGCTGGTCCTCGGGCACCGCCTTGTAGATCAGGCCCATGGATGCCGCCGTTTTGCCGTCAATCTCGTCTCCGAGCATGGCCAGCTCTCTGGCCCTGGCGAGGCCCACGAGCCGGGGCAGAAAATAATGCCCGCCGTAATCCAAAATGGCCCCGATGTTGATAAAGATTTCGCAGAACCGGGTATTTTCGGCCGCCACCACAAAGTCGGCCGCCAGGGCCAGGTTCGCACCCCCGCCGACAGCCACCCCTTTGAGCATGGCGATCACCGGCGGGGGTATTGCGCGCAGGGTCTTCACGATCCGGCCCACGCCTTTCATGGCAACCACCCATTCATCCGGGGGGACGTTTTCAGAAAACAGGTGAATATCCGCGCCGGAGCAAAAATGATCACCGGCACCCCTGAGGATCACGACCCGGATGCTTTCGTCGGCGGCAATTTTTTCTAAAGCGTCCCACAGGCCCTCGATCACCTCCCGGCTCATGGCGTTCATCACATCGGGGCGGTTCAGGGTCAGGGTGACCATATGTTCATTTTTTTGAACGATAACGGGTTTTGGTGACATGGTTCGAATTCCTTTTTCCGGCTATTTCATCTTGGGTTGAGTTGCATCGAAGGGGGGTGTGAACTGTTCGGGTTAGTAAAATTTACCATATTTAAAAAAATGTGATTCATATCCATATAAATAGAGATATATATAGGTTAGTGAATATCACTTAGCGGCCATTTGTCAAGAATTTTTTCCTTCACTGAATGATTTCTGAATTGTCAGTCACGCAAAAGGGCAGGGGCGGCTTTTATGGATGTCTAAGTCTTGGTTTAATTGTGGGAGCGGCTTCCAGCCGCGAATCGTTTTTATCGCCTCATTGCAGAGCGCGGCTGGAAGCCGCACCCACAATCCATGAGGCATTATAATCGCAATTGAAAAATTTAGCCGCCATGCGCTTTATTGGTAAACACATTTTTTTCAGTGAAAATGCCCCCGTGGTTCTTGGTGTTCGCATGGATTTTGTTTCGAAATGTTTTGATAGACGGCCGGGTCTTGCAGAAAAAAAGATGGGCTATGCAGCGGCAATCCGAAGACCCGAATCCAATCCGGGGAACCGTTATTCCCCGGGTGTTTGCGATTGTTTGGGCCCATTGGTGTTCACGGTGAGCCGGGTCGAAGGTGTACCATATCTCGATTAATTTTAAAAAAGGGCCCAGGTAATCAATATGCCAGTGGGGCCGGCGGGCTATTTGGCGGTGGTGGGCTATCCGCGCCTTCAATCCTCCCGGGCCGAAAGCGCTGCCGACATACATATAAAAACCAGGAGTGAGTTGCAAGCTGCCAAGCCTGCCGATTTCAGGCTGGCATATTTTACGGGCTGAGAAAATCAGGGTATAGGTGCCGGGTCGTGGGAGCATAATACAAAAATAAAGCGCTTGATGGTGAACAAGCGCTTTATCCGTTTTTTCTGTGAATCAGGTTATCAGAAGCCCACGGCCATATACAGCATCAGCCCCGGCAGCGTAAAATCGTACTCTTCTATCTTGTGTCCGGGGTCATATTCGACATGGGCGTCAACGTACCTGTAACCCGCGCCGATTCCAACATGCTCCCACGGCCAGAATTCAAGAAAGGCATTGACAAAAAACAATCTTCCATCCCAATCACCGTATTTCAGGCTAAATCCCCCGACAGAGGCCCTTGTCAGAATATTGTCAGTAAAAGCATAGGCCCCGGTCAGATAAATATTCGGCAGCGGTGCCAGCACATCGGCATCGCCGCTGGCCACAACCACCCCGCTGACCGAGCCGGATACGCCGATATCGACATCGGCAAGATGAATTCCAAGCCCCGCACCCAACCGCGCCCGGTCGGAACGGATGAAGTTGTAAGACAGATTGAGCGCATAGATGTCCAGGTCGAGATTGCTGTCAAGGGCAGCATCTACTGGAATGGTTTCACCATCCCAATCGAATTCAAAATCAGCCGTTGCATTGGCATCGTCGTGGTATCCGAAGTAGTCAAAACGCAGGGTCAAGCGCCGGCTCCAAAAATGCGCAATCGCACCGGCTACCGGGGTGGCCTGGGTTTCATCCAGACCCAGGTCACCCATGTCGATAGCAATATCGTCTTCCCCTTCTACAGTATTCGTGAATTCCCCGTCTGCCGTATAGAACTGGGCACCACCATAAAGCGTAAAGCGTTTCCACATTGCGATATTGACGGGTTGCTCTTCTGCATGGGCGGTTGAAAGATCCAGGCACACCACTACGACCGCCACCAACCAAATGGCCATTGATTTCATTCTGATTCTCCCCTTTTGCAAAAATTCAGTCCAACAGAAAAACTGCAAACCGATCCAATGCCAGCTCGCTTCGACAAGAAAAATGAGTTTCCACCGCCCATGATGAGACGAAAGCTTGATATCCATAGCATGAAAAAAAGGTATGTTCAATGCCCACAGAGATTGCTCATGAGTTGACGCCCATGTGCCTGATTGGGAATGAGGGGAAGGAGTGAAAAAACCCCTTGTCCCCTGAATTTATTTAGAAGCAACTTTGCCGTCAAGCACGTTAGTCCCATATAAACGGCGGGTGTTTTCGCTAACCGCCGTTAAAACTTCATCCTCAGTGATAGATTTTAGCTCTGCGACGGCTTTAATGGCCACGGTGATGTTGGCAGGTTCGTTGCGCTGGTGGGGATCGGGCCCCAGCACCGGGCTGTCGGTTTCAACCAGCAGGCAGGACAGGGGCAGATGCCTGACCAGTTTTTGCTTTTGCCTCGAGCGGATCACCGAGGGGGGGACGGAAAAAAAGAAGCCCGCTTCAACGGCCGGCAGCGCCGCCGAGGCCTTGCCGTCGAAGGCGTGCATCTGGACCCGGGTGGCGTCGTTTGCCAGCAGCAGCGCAACCGCATGTCGTCCGGCCGAGCGGGAATGGATGTTGAGCGGCAGGTCCAGTTCGCGGGACAACTGAACAAAGCCTTTTAAAATCTCTTTTTGAATTTCCTTGTCGTGCGCTTCCTTGACCACCCAGAAATCAAGCCCGACCTCCCCGATGGCAACCAGCCTGGGGCGTTCCCGGCGAATGAGCGCCTGCATCTCCCCCGCCCGGTCCCAATCCAGGATGGTGGGATACAGCCCGGCAGCCGGCCGAATCATGGGATGCCTGCCGGCCAGCTCCAGATTGCGCCGGGCATCGTCCATATTTTCACCCACAGCGATGACTGCAGCAACACCCGCATCAGAAGCCTTTTGAAGAACTTCTCCGCGATCGGCGTCAAAAGAAGCGTCTCCAATGTGGGCATGGGTGTCAACGATGCTGTTTTTCGGTAGTTTCAATCTTGGTTCACCGGTGTTGCATTAAATCACAAATTACAAGCACCAAATTACAAATAAATTTCAAATCCCAATTACGAATCACCAAAACTGAAATTCAGCCGTTTGGAATTTCGAATTTCGGTAATTGTGATTTATTTGTTATTTGAGATTTGGGATTTGTGGCTTCAGCTCTTTTTTACCGCACCAGGAAAACATAAGTGATTCTTATGAATTAGCTAAATCGATAATGCTTTCTGACCTCTTTGCGGATCTTCCAGGTGCAGGCCATGCCCTTGGGGAAGGTGACCAGGTCCCCGGCGCCGACCTCGACCGGTTCACCGCCCTCGGGGGTGACCACCACGTCCCCTTTCAGAAAATAGCAGGTCTCGGTGTCATCGTAGGACCAGGGAAACTCGGACGATTCCCTGGTCCAGATGGGCCAGTCGAAAACGCCCAATTCTTTTAATTGGTCTTCGGTTAGCGCTTTTTTTACTTTGATTTCTGCCATGAATATTCCTCCTGGATACTGCCAGCGGGATTTACGGTCACGCCGAACTGCTTTAACTCAATCAACATATTCAACTTAATCAACTAAATCAACTGGATAAGGGAAACTTATCCGTTG
>JAFDCJ010000300.1 GCA_019312835.1 Deltaproteobacteria bacterium | reverse complement strand
GCTGATGAACGCATAGCACAGCATTTGCATGTTCTTGAAGCCATGATTTGGCTGCAGTCGGGACGTCCGGGGATGGCACGCTTGGTAAAAGAAGAATTCATTAAGACAAATGATATCGTCAAAGGAGGAGAAAAGCCCTATCCTCGCGATCAGCTTTTCGCTGCCAATCTCGGATCCCTCATCGACGGTTGGATGACTTATTGCATGCTGGATGAGAAAGGCGGACCTTTTCAGGAGGCGGAGTATGCTACTCAACAGCACACCCTAGAAACCATCTCCGGTAATGTCAAAACCAACCTGGAATCCATTGAGACCACCGATCCGGCAGTTGACGAAGGAGCCCTGTATTTATCGGCTTCAGCTGCAATTTTTCAAATGTGGGCTTCAAAAATTAAAGCGGACCAATGTTTTTTCGGTAAAAAATGCAGCGATATTGGTCTGAGCGATGAGGAAATAGAAACCGCCTGCGGAAGTGACAATCAATGCCGCAATAACAAGCGCCAGGCTGCTATTGAAGGAATGAAAACAAAAGACCTGGCTCCCTATCATAAACTGCTGGGAAAATTTCTGAGTGAAACCGAAAAGCGCGCAGCCGAGACAGCTGAGTTGCCGGAAGTACCGGCAGGCAGATGGCGCTACATTGCCCTTTACAGGTCACTGGGGCAATGAGCACGACAGCGGCCGGAATGGGTTTATAGACTCATTTTGGAATTGGGGATAAATGAACCCGTTAGCAATCACCGTTATAAAAATCTCCAGCCTCGGTTTTTTGGCCGGTATGGGAGTCGTCCTGGGATTTCAGCTTCTCACGGGCAGTATCAACACCAGGGGGCTTTTGACGGATAAAGTCAAGGGTACGTTCAGCCCCGGACGATTGCAGATGATTTTTTTTACGTTGGCGGCAGCGGTTTACTACCTGTTCAAGGCAGCTGAGGCCCAAAGTTTCGTTCCTTTGGACAATGAGTTGCTGGTGGCGATCGGTGGCAGCAGCACAGTGTATCTGACCGGAAAAACGGTTTCCGTAATTCGCCATCTCAATAAACTCCAGAACCTTTTTAACATCATAAAAAAATAATAAGGGAGGCTATAATGACATCCGCTACCCATTTCATTTTATGGTGCCTGGCTATTTTTTTAATGTTGCTGGAAGTTCTAATCATCTACTTGATCGCGACCCGAGCCATTGACCTCAAATTGCTACTCAGCGAAAAAGACGGCAGTGCCAGCCTGTCCCGCTTTCAGCTATTAATTTTTACCTTTATGATTGCGTCCCTATTTCTGATCCTGGCTTTTACCAAGGCAGGCGGGATAGGTTGGCCGGATATTCCCAACAGCGTACTGGGGCTTTTAGGAATCAGCGGCGGCACCTACCTTACGTCAAAGGGGATCCAGAAAACAGCCGAACATAAATCCGAGGGGGCCCTGGGAAAAGAGGGGCGTTGGACACGTTAAGATAAGGATAAACAGGACGGATCTAAATGGAACATGTTATCGTTAGATTCCCGGATCCCGCGCACTGCTCGGAGTGTCTCCCTTTATTTGACCAATTGAATTCAACCCATAAATTTAACCGGGGGAGGAAGCCAAATGCCCGCAACCAATTCTAAAATCAAAAAAGCAAAAGTCACGGCCTCGGTGCTGAATGTAAGGCCAGATCCATCCACCAAAAGAAAACCCATCGGGAAGCTTAAAAGAGGCACCAGTGTTCAAATTCTGGATCGCGCAGGTAACTGGTACAAGATTAAATCCGGCGACATTGAAGGATATGTATCGGGCGATTACGTGGTTGTTCACGACCACAGCCCGGTGGCGGGCTTTTTATTTGAACGTGATGATTTACGGGCAACACCACTTGAGCCGCCGGAAGAAGAAAGAATTGGCTTTCAACCGGGCTTTACCGTACGGCAAAAAACAGTGGCCCGCACCTGGAATGGGCAGGGAGGATTGATTTCAACCCTGAGTGATTTTACGGATATCGATACAAGTGCGGCCGTTGCCGTTCTGTGCGTGGAATCCCGGGGCAAAGGATTCGGCCCGGACGGACGCATGATTATCCGTTTTGAAAACCATATATTCTACCGCAAATGGGGTCAAAACAATCGCGATAAGTTTAATACTCATTTTCGTTACAGTTCTCAGAAAGCCTGGCAAAATCACGAATTCCGGCCGAATGAACGTGGAAGATGGATGGGCTTTCACGGTAAACAAGACGCAGAGTGGCGCGTATTTGAATTTGCCAAAAATTTGAATGAACCGGCCGCCCTGCAATCAATCAGTATGGGAGGGCCTCAAATTATGGGATTTAACCATTCCACCATTGGCTACGATTCAGCCAAAGAAATGTTCGATGCCTTTGCATCTGATATCCGCTATCACATTCTGGGATTGTTTGATTTTATCAGAGGCGCGGGCACGACGTCACCGATGATCCAGGCGCTGCAGCGCAAGAATTTTGAAACCTTTGCCTCGCACTACAACGGCCCAGGCCAGGCATCTCATTACGGACATTTGATTGCGAGTCATTTTAAAGATTTTAATGATATGCGGACGGTGTCTTAGAAATTATCAGAAACCAGGCAGCATCGAAGCGTCTAATTTGCCGCAGCTAGGAGCGTAAAATGACAACACCACCAACCAATAATAACCATACGGATGACTTTACAACGGTGTTTTTGTCGGAACTTACCGATATTAAACGCCGCAGGGATAGGACCTGCAATTCACCGGATAAAATCGATAAGGAAATCGACCGGGTCCAATCGCGCCTCAAAGCCCAGGGCAAGCCTGAAAAGACCGCAACGGGTGCTAAACCACCGGAGAACAAACCGCCGGAATGCGAAACAAACGCGGACCGCGATCGATTTGGATATTACTCGGTTCTGCCCAGCACGAAGGCCGGTTTAATGGGGCTGGCGCTTTCGGGGGGAGGTATCCGGAGCGCAACGTTTAATCTTGGTGTGCTACAAGCGCTATGCAACAGTGACATGCTGGAAAAAGTCGACTACCTATCAACCGTGTCCGGCGGCGGCTACATCGGAAGCTGTTTGACGACCCTCTTGAATTCACCGACACCATCGGTTGGTCTGACTCCCGACACATTCCCGCTGGGCAGGCATAAAATCGAAGGCTCCGGCGATCCTGCTGTCGAAAAGGAGCCCGTCCGGCGTCTGCGCTACTTTTCGAATTATCTGACGGCCGAAGGTGGTTTTATTCCCAAGTATATTCGTCCCGCAATGGTTTTTGTGCGCGGAGCGGTATTGAACTTCGTACTGATCATTCCTTATATCGTTACGCTCGGCATTTTGCTGGCTTTTTTGTTTAACATTCGAACCATGGCCCCGGGTGCAAATCAATACCCTGTTTTGTTTGATTTTCATGTATTTAGCAATGTTCACAAAACCAGTCATGAAAATTATAACAGGGCTCGCGCTGACTTGCGAAGATATGCCGTTGAGAAGACATCCGATCTGAACTTTGCCAGCGATCAGGATCGTATAGAGTGGATCAAACGCGTGAATGGATCCGAAGAGGACCTTAATGCCTTGATAAATAAAGTAGAAACCGCCAAGGCGCCTCTGAAAAAGGAATGGCGACGCATATGGATTCTACCGGTGGGATTTTTCTTGATAATGATCGGTCTGGCGCTGTTGTTTAGAACCTACTTCAGCAAGCCATTCAAAGAGCGCTACCAGTTCAGTAAAACACTTGCGTGGTTGTTTTTTATTACACTCGCCCTGGCGGTTGTTCAGCTTTACGGCATTTTGATCGTATACTGGAAATCCTGGGAGATCACAGCCTGGATAGCGTCAGCATCTGTGCTGTCTCTGATAGGTCCGAAACTGCTGAAGGCGAGCGGTGCAAACGGGGGGGGCGGCAAAAAGATGGTAGTGAAAATAGCCCTTGCAATTGCACTGCTTTTATTGGTCCCCCTTTTGATATTGTATCTTGTCGGGGGGGTTATCGCCTATGTATCCAGGGGAGATATCACTCAAATCATCGGCTTGATTGTCGGAACCGTAATCCTGGCGGGGATCAACCGGCGCTTTATCAATTTGAACGAAATTTCCCTTCACAACTACTACCGCGATTGCTTAAGCCGGGCCTACCTGATGCACTATGATCCTGAAAAACAAAAAATTTCCCACCGGGATAATTTGAAATTTTCACAGCTGGATCCCGACAGGGGCCCCTATCACATCGTCAACACGACCCTTAATTTGAGAAAAAGAATACCGACCGAAAAAAACGATGCGGGCAATTTCAGAACCGGAGAAAGTTTTACGTTCACCAGAAACTGGTGCGGCTCCGCCAAGACGGATTATATCGCAACCGAACAGTATGAAAAGGCGGATCCGCATATCGATGTTGGCACGGCCATGGCCATCTCAGGGGCGGCCGCCAATATCGGCATGGCCCATAAAAATATTTTTACGCTCAGGCTTCTCATGGGCTTGTTGAACATTCGCCTGGGTTACTGGGCTTTGCACCCAACCGAAGCCCTCAAGGGCATACCCAATTTGATTTTAAGACAGTTTCCCGGCAGCGTTCAGGCCTTCAGGGAATGGTTTGGTGCCTACAGTTTATTATCACGCTACATTAATCTTTCCGACGGTGGACACTTCGACAACATCGGCGTGTATGAGCTTTTGCGCCGGAGGTGCCAATACATTATCGTCGGTGATGCCGAGGCCGACACCGCAATGAAATTTGAAGCCATATCCTATATCATGCGCCTGGCAAGAATCGATTTCGGTATCGAAATCAAAATCGATTTGTCGGACATCAAGCCCGATCCGGTCACCGGCTATTCCCGGAGCCACTGCGCCGTCGGACGCATAGAGTATCCCGAAGGCGATTTCGGCTATCTGCTCTATTTTAAAGCTTCATTAACCGGTGACGAACCGGAGCACCTCAACGAATACAAAGTCAAGCATCCCCAATATCCTCACCAGACAACCGCCGACCAATGGTTTGATGAACAGCAGTTTGAGGCCTATCGAGAATTGGGCTACCACATTGGTAAAGAAGCCCTAGCGCCTCTGGAAACGGCCGTTGGATTCGACACTGAAGAGCAATTCAACCTGCTAAAGGAGCTTTGGCATCCGCATTCCAAGGTAATTGAAACCCAATTTACCCGGCATGCGGCTGAGTTAAGTAAAATTGCGCTGGAAATTAAAAACGATCCCGATTTAGCTTTTATGGATGCGCATATGTACCCTGAATGGATAGACTTGATGCCCAAATCGGATGATTCGGAAACGGATTCCAGTTCAGATAAGGATCCCGATCCAAAATCTGACAAACCCGCTGAGCATAACCTCTGGCTTCCAGATGATCCCAAACAAATCAGAAAAGGGTTTTATCTGTGCAACCTGATGATGCAGCTGATGGAAAACGTTTACACCGACTTGAATCTAAGAAGCGACTACAATCACCCTGACAATCGGGGCTGGATGAACTTATTCCGGCACTGGTCATGGTCGGGAATGTTCCGCGTGGCCTGGACAATATGCGCCTGCACCTATGGCGCCCGTTTCCAGAAATTTTGTGAAACCCATCTCGATCTCGATCTTGGAAACCTCATCATCGAAGATTATGATGATGTTGGATATGCCATCGATAACGAGCTGAACCCCTTCGAACAAAAGATTGTCGAAAATTTCAAGGACGGAACCAGCTATCAATTCAAAACCATTTTTTTACTCAAGCTAAAAGTCACCGATCCCATTGACAAGGACAATTTTAAAACCTTTCATTTTGGGTTTGCGCTGGTTAATGCGGAAAACAAAATTATCTTTTTTAGAATTCAGGATCATCTGCGCAAGATGGGTCTGGGCAGAATGGCGCTTACGGAACTGGTGAAATCCTATTCGATTGGTACCTTCAGTACAAGCGATGCGCTGGAAATTCTGCAAACGAAAAGAGAGATCGATGCAATTCCATTGGCAGAGGAAAACCTGAGCAGATTTGCAAGAATGTCCAACCGCTTGGGCCTCAGCATCGAGACGTGACGCTTCTGGGAAGGATCTGACGACATCACCCAAATAATTGAAGCCATCTCAAAAATGTCTTTTGGCCCTATTTCTTTATTGGTGCCCCGAAATTGAACCAGGATTCTATTTTTGAGGTAGTTTCTAATTTTAATGGATTTGGAGATGAGGGCCAGATAGTGTCAGGCTTTTTCTGCCAAGTCCCCCGCCGGCATTGGCATCCATCCTGACGGCGGGGTTTTTTACGCCAGGATCACGGCCCGGGATTGCTTGCCGTCGATCTTGATGGTCAGGGGTTTTTCGAGTTTGACGTGATGCAGATAGGTGGTTTGTTTCTCGGTGGGCAGGGACGACAGCCACTTCCAGTCGATAAAATCATCCCCATTTTGGGTGGTGGTCAAATAGCTGATCCCCAGCGATGTGATATTGTGGAAAAAGTGCGATCCCTGGGAAGGGTCGGCCTTGAAATTGTCAGCGGCGGTTTCGATCATGGCCCCTACCCCGGAAATATCGCGCCAGCTGACCGGAATGCCGAGCCAGCGGTCGGCGGATCCCCAGCGCCCGGGGCCTATCAGCAGATAGCGGCGGTTTTGCTGCGCCAGCTGCCTGTTTATCTGTCCGATCTCCGCGGCGATATCAACCGTACGGGCCGGGTCGAAGGTTTCCGGATTGACGAAGACAACATCCCCGATATCCCGGGAGCGACCGTTTCCCAGGGCCATGGTCGAATAACACACCGCGGCCTCGATGTCCTCACGATGAATTTCGATATCGACGTGGTCCTGGTTGATTCCCATGGGCCGCACCTGCAGTAAATCAAACGTCGCCCGCTGTTCAGCTCCCCCGGGCAGGTTCACCGCAAATTCAATTTCCACCGGGCATCCCATCCCCCGACGGCCGATTTCCAGGACATCGCACAGGACATCCGCCAGGGGGAAGGTATTGTATTTTAAGATGTTGGCAAATGTCACGACCAGATAGCCACCGGTCTGAGCGCCGTCTCTGATCCTGTGCTCCTGGGCCGAATAGGTGCTGGCCACCAGCTTTACCGGCGGGTGGTCGCTGGCTTCATCGACATCCAGCCTGGCCAGGGTAGCATCTTCGTTGGTGCCTAGATCTCGCGGGAAATCGCTCATCTTCAAGACATAAAAACGTCGCTGGGAGTTCTTGAGGATATCGTCCACCGCTGAAAACTGCGGCAGAAACTGGGGATAGCGGGGTGAAAACCGCAAGGAGGTGCCGCCCTCCACAACGGTTTTGCCCAGCCCGAGAGCGATGCGGGCGATGCCCTCTTCCGGCTTCAGATGGGCGATCGGATAAAAATTGTAGGATTGCGCCACCCCGGACACGGCCGGATAAAAATAGTCGCCGCTGGCCGAACCGGTTAACCGCTGAATGACGACCGCCATTTTTTCATCTTCCATACGGTGATAGGTGCTGCGGGCATAGGCCCTGGGTGTTTCAAAGTAAGTGGAGGCGTACACCAGCTTAATCGCCATGACCAGGCGTTCGAGTCTTACGGAGCGGCGGCGGTGATTGTTCGGCAGCATATAGGTTTTATAGATCCCGGCAAAGGGTTGGAACAGCGCATCTTCAAGCAGGCTGGAAGAGCGGACCGCCAGGGGATAGCGCGCGTGCTGAATAAACAGCTCCAGATCGCCCAGCAGCGCTTCGGGAAATTGAGCCGCCAGAAACAGCCGGGTAATCTCTTCGTCGCTGAGATCGGTGGTCGCAAGCTCTTTGAGATTGTTTTCATTGATAAAGGCATCAAATCCCTCGGTGGACAGGACCAGGGACTTGGGAACCTGAATGTCCACATTCGCATACTTTTTGTGCAATTCCGGGTGCTGCTTGAGCCGGGTGGAGATAAAAGCCAGTCCCCGGGCCTTGCCGCCCAGAGATCCCTTGCCGACCTTGACAAAATCGGCATCCGGATCGTAGGCCCCGGTGACCAGCTCGGTGATCAGACCCCTCTGGCGCCCTTTGCGCCGTTCGTAGATACAGTCGGCCAGATATTTTTTGAGATCCCCCGGGCTGTCAAAATCACTGACTTTTACCGGTTTGAGCTTGGAGGCCAGCATCACTTCGGAGCGGGCCATCAGCCAGCTTGAAAAATGGTTGCGCTGACCGTGATAATTGACGGATTCGTCCGGGATGGAGGGTAAGATTTTTTCCATCTGGCGCAAATTCGAGGCCCTGGCAATTTCCTGGCCGTCCGGGAATCGAAAGACAAAATCGCCGAATCCCAGGTAGTTGATAAAGAAACTGCGTATTTCCGAGTGAAGGGTGGGTGAATTTTTATTCAAGAAAACCGCGGGAATGTCCTCGGCCTGCTGTCGGTTGGATTCTTCCGTGCTCAAATTCAGCAGCGGCAAGTCGGGATCCTCCTGCCGTATCATGGTCAGCAGGGTGACACCGGCCTGATCGTCTATCTGCCCATTTTTGGGAAAACGAACATCTGAAAAAACGCTGAGCAGGTAGGGCTGGTATTGCCGGTAAAGCGCCAGGGCTTCCTCATAGTTTTCGGCCACCAGGATCTTGGGCCGGGCCCGCATCCTGAGAATCCGGTGCTCGTCATTGACTGACTCTTCCATTACCGCCTGGGTTTGGGTAACGATTTCCTTGTAAAGCAGGGGCAGCAGGGATGAATAATAGATGGGAGAATCTTCGACCATAATGATGACCCTGACCCGGGCCCGTTCGGTGTCATAGGCAACGTTCATCTGATCTTCCAGATTCTTGATCATGGCCAGCAGAAGATCCGTATTGCCGTACCAGACGCAGCGGCGGTCAATGGTCTGGCTGTCGGCAGAATGCCTTTCCAGAAGGTGTTTGCTGGTGTTTTGAATCATTAAATAAATCGGCAGATCTGGATGGATGGTTTTTATTTTCCGTCCCAGGATATAGGCATCCATTTCATCCACCTGGGGCATGGTGATGACCAGGTCGAAATTTTTCTTGGACAGGATATCGAGCGCCTCGCCGGCCGTGGATACCCAGGTCAGCATGGGGGGACGCGAAAGATTCAACCCCCGATATTCATGGATGATTCTTTCCGCCAGACGCCCCTCCTCCTCCATGATAAAGGCTTCGTAAGGACTGGAGATCAATAGAATCTCGGTGACCTTTTTGGCCATGAGTTCATGAAACACTTTGAAGGAAAGGTCGAAATCGTTTAAATTGGGCATCGTATCGGTGTACATGGTAGGTTAAATATAGGGGTTCAGGCTCTAGATTGCAATAGTTTCGATATTGCCATTTGTCACTGTTCGATGGAATGTGGAAGTCGGAATGCGGAATGTGGAATGTTATGAGGATCAGACATTCAGCATATTCCATTTCCGCCTTCCGCATTCCCAATTCCGCATTCAAAGGCCTTTGGCCTTTGATCCCTGCCGTGAATCCCTCTGCTCCAGGGTTGCGTTTATTTTTTTGAGCGTATCGGTTTTCATGAGCGACCATTGCGGCGCCACGAGCTCTTCAGGGTGGGGATCGCCGGTCAGCCGCTGAATGACGGTGTCCGGCGGCAGCCGCTCCAAGAAATCGCAGACAAGGTCGATATACTCCTGCTGTTCCAGACATACGTAGTTGCCCTGACGATACAGCGCCTCCAGGGGTGTGCCTTTGACCACATAGAGCAAATGAAGCTTCACCCCGTCAATTCCCAGATCTGAAACGGCTTCAGCAGTCCGCAGGATGTCATGGCGGGTTTCACCGGGAAGCCCGAGGATCACATGGGCGCAGATCTTGATATCCCTGTTTTGGGTAACTCGGACGGCATTCGCAAAGCATTGGAAGTCGTGCCCCCGGTTGATGATTTCAAGGGTTTTATCGTTGGCAGACTGCAGACCGTATTCGATCCAGATCAGATAGCGCCGGGCGTATTCCTGTAAAAGTTCCAGTACGGGCAGGTCGACACAATCCGGCCGGGTCCCGATTGAAAGACCGACCACGTCTTCCACCGCCAGGGCTTCGTCATATAATTGTCGGAGCCTGCCGACGGGCGCGTAGGTGTTGGAAAACGACTGAAAATAGGCCAGGAACTTTTTGGCCTTGTAGCGCCTGGCAAGGGATTTCTTGCCCTGCAACAGCTGATCGGTTATGGTCAGCCCTCGGCTGTGGGCGCCGGTTCCGGACCCACGGGCATTGCAGAAGATGCACCCGCCGCCGGAGACCTTACCGTCCCGGTTGGGACAGGAAAGACCGGCATCAACCGATATTTTCTGAACCCGGCATCCAAAAAGGGAACGCAGATAG
>JAFDCJ010000299.1 GCA_019312835.1 Deltaproteobacteria bacterium | reverse complement strand
TCATGGTTTCGCTCCTTGTCGATCGTTTAATAAATTATTACCTAGGTAAAGTTGGTACATCATTAGATTGTAATTTAAGAATTATGCTGGAGTATTGGAGCAATGGAGTGCTGGGGTGATGGCTGAACATCGGTTATCTTTTTACAATACTCCAATACTCCATCAGTCCAGTACTGCGCAACCAATTGACTCCTGGGCTTTAGGTGAACTGCGGAATACTTTCCTGTCGGCCAAAGTTTCGTCTACCTGTAGGGTTGCATCCACCCGAGTCCTTCCTCGGTGGTCCCGGCGGGCGCATATTCACATCCAATCCACCCATCGTAGCCCGCCTTATCGATAGCGGCGAGCACGTTGGGATAGTTGATCTCTCCGGTACCCGGTTCATGGCGTCCGGGATTATCGGCAATCTGGATGTGGCCGATGCGGGGCATATGGGTCGACAGCGTATCGATTAAATTACCCTCCATGATTTGCATGTGGTAAACATCGTATTGCAGCCGGAGATTGGGATGATTCACCGCCTCCATCAGCCGCAACGCTTCCCGGGTATGTACCAGCAGGAATCCCGGTACGGCTTTATGGCTCAGCATTTCAATGACGAAACGAATCCCCTTTTTATCCAGGGCGTCAGCGGCAAATTGGAGGTTGTTTACCAGGGTCTGTCGGACCTTGTCTAAATCCGTCCCCTCGGGGGTCAAGCCGGCCAGACAGTTGATGGTCGGGCACTGCAGGGCTTCGGCGTATTCCAAGGCTGACGCCACGCCATCCCTGAATTCACCCTCGCGCCCCGGGATACAGGCAATCCCCCGCTCGCCGCCGCCCCAGTCCCCGGCCGGCAGATTGAACAGCACCTGCTTCAGGTCATGAGCTGCCAATTTTTCGGCCAGCTGCTCTGTGGGCCACTCATAGGGGAACATATATTCCACGGCTTTGAAGCCGGCATTGGCGGCACGCTCGAAACGGTCCAAAAATTCGACCTCATTGAACAACATCGACAAATTTGCACTGAATTTTGGCATGATCTTTCTCCCTGGGGTCATCACATTTGAGGATTACGGCTTTCAGATTAATCTTCGGTTTTGTCTACCCTTAAAATTCTCCCTGGCCCCCTTTATCCAAAAGGGTGCGTGCCGGAGGCGATCCTGTTTGCGGAGATAGGATCTGCTAATAAAATATTAAATATTTTAAAATAGTTGTGCTGAACAACAGAGGTAAACTTAGCAGAAAAATTCTGCTTTCATATACCCCTTTCCAGCCTATAAGGCAAGGCTCAAAGCGAAATTTAGCTCCCGTCTTTTCGATGGGGTTCGGTGGTCTTCAATAAGATCAAAAAAAATGATCGAAACCAACAATTTTTCTTGCAATTGTCTGTGTAGTTGTATATACATCTAAAACAATAAACAATTTTAGAGAGGTCAGTCGGCTTTGAAAATCGTTGATGCCACCAATCCCATCCCCAAATACCTTCAGATCAGCGCCTGGCTCAAAGAGCTGATCCAAAACGGCCGCTATCAGCCCGGCGAAAAACTGCCGTCTGAAGTGGAGCTTTCCCAGGTATGCGGCGTCAACCGCAATACCCTGAGGCAGGCCATAGCAGAGCTGGCCGCCATCGGGTTGCTGAGAAAAGAAAAAGGAACCGGCACCTTTGTCGCGACCCAAGCCCCGGTAGAGCTCAGACACAAGCTCGAACGGATTTTAAGCTTCACCGATTTAATGCACGACAGCGGCGTCGAGCAAAATACCAAAATATTGAGCAAGCGCGTCGAGACTGCCGACGAGGATATCGCCAAGACACTGTTCCTGGGCCCGAGCAAAAAGGTGATTGTGGTGCGGCGGGTCAGAGCCGGTGACGGCATCCCTCTAATCTACGAAGAAAGTTACCTGCCCCGGGATATATTCGACGGCATCCAGGAGATGAATCTGGCCGGCTCAATGTATAAGATCATGACCGACCACTTCAAGGCGACGCTTGCCCGCAGCAAACAAACCATCAGCGCGGTGAATCTGGATAAAGGCATCGCATCTATTCTGGAACTGCCCAAGGGTTCAGCCGGTATTTTTATTGAAAGCCTGACATTTGATGAAAACAGCATTCCCATCGAACTGCTTTACTCCTATCACAGAGGGGATAAGTATAAGTTGGAAATTGAGTTGGGGAGATACCATTCCACCTCATAAATCTTCAATTTCAAAGTGAGTGAGTACTGAATTCATATAGTGTTTTGTATTTAGTGTGTGGTGTTTAGTATGAAAATTCAGAAGGCTACTTCGGGAAATTCAGACTTCCAAACACCAAACACCAAACACCAAATACTCACTGCCCGACTTAATGAATGATATTCTGAAAAGATCCTAACTGTTATTTAACCATTATCGACTTATTACGGAGGTATGCCAATGGAGGAAAGAAATTTTTTTGAAAGACTGGTAGACATCAGCCCGGGTATGGAAATCTGGTGGGATTCGTCACCGGTAATTTTTGACAACTGGTGCAAGAAGCTGCTTGAAAAGGCGGATGCCGGCGACCGCGACTTACTGCAGGCGCAATTCAATCGTATGTATGACCCGGACAATCCGATGGGTCAGCTGTTCAGGGGTGTGACCACCAATCCCCCGCTGTCCTTGCAGGCCATTCAGGACGATCCGCCTTACTGGGAAAAGGTGGCCAAAGACATTCTGGCCGCGAAACCCGACCTGGACAAAGAGGGCCTTTTCTGGGAGCTCTACAAGACAGTCGTCAAGCGTGGCTCGGACATGTACCTGCCGCTGTTTGAGGCCAGCGGTTACAATGAAGGTTATCTTTCCGGGCAGGTGGATCCACGCAGCGTGTTCGATAAGGACGCGATGATCCGCCAGGCCGAAGAGATTGCAGCCATCAATCCCAATGTCATGATTAAAGTTCCCGGCTCCAAGGAGGGCTACGCGGTAATTGAATACCTGACTGCCAAAGGGATCCCCACCAATAACACCCTGACGTTCGTTTATTCCCAGCTTCAGGATTGTGCCGACAGTGTCAAACGGGGTCTTGAAACCGCCCAACAAAACGGTGTGGACCTGAGCAAATGGCGGTCGGTGATCACCCATATGGAGGGCCGGTTTGGTAACCTCGGCGGATTAAAAGACCGTGCTGCTGAAGCAGGCGTCGAGCTATCCGACGGCGAAATCCGGCTGGCGGAGCTGGCGATATTCAAAAAGGCCTACAAGTATCTGAAAGACAATGATATGCCGAGCAAAATGCTGTCCTGTTCGCTGATCGTGGGACCCACCGTTGACGGCGATGATCGCATCTGGCACCTGGAAGAAAAAGCCGGTGCCGACGTGGTTGTGACCTGCCCGCCGGTATTCATCGACAAGGTTATTTTCATGCCCGGGGTCGAAAAAATTGATTTTGAAAAAGATCGCATCCTGGAGGATATTCCCGCGGATGTGATGGATAAACTCATGCGGGTCCCCTATTTTGAAAAAGGCTACGCCACGGGAGGCTATTCGCGGGACGAATACAGCACCATTGACCCGCTGCAGAAAACCGCCGCGCAGTTTTCCAAGGCCACCGAGGAAATGGTGGCATTTGCCGGGGAGTGTCTTTGAGCCTGATCATTGAGATCGCTTCACGGGCACTCTAACAGTTGCTGATGAACTGTCAGAAAGGAAAATAAAATGATTGTTGGCATTCTAAAAGAAATCAAGGCGGAAGAAAATCGCGTGTGCATGAGCCCGGGGGGCGTCGAATTCATGCGAGAGCACGGGCACAAAATCCTTGTCGAAAAAAATGCCGGCAAGGCCAGCGGATTCACCAACGCCAATTACACAAAGGCCGGTGCCGAAGTCATCGATGCGCCCAAAGATATTTATAAGCGGGCCAAAATGATCATGCGTGTCAAGGAGCCCCAACCATCCGAGCTTCAGTTTCTTCGCAAGGGTCAGATCTATTTTTCCTATCTCCATCTGGCGGCTTCCGAAGAACTAACCCGCGCCCTGATTAAACGCAAGGCGGTGTGCATTGCCTATGAGACCATTCAAAAGGCGGACGGCACCCTGCCGCTGCTAACCCCCATGAGCGAGGTGGCCGGACCCATGGCGATTCAGCAGGGGGCGAAATACCTTGAAATGGCCCAGGGCGGCCACGGGGTGTTGATGGGGGGGGTGCCCGGTGTTGATCCGGCCACCGTCGTCATCATCGGGGGTGGTGCCGTGGGGATCAATGCCGCCAAAATGGCCGCCGGCCTGGGGGCCAAAGTCTACATCCTCGACATCGATCTGGATCGGCTGCGTTATTTAAGCGACGTTATGATCGGCCAATGTGTCACATTGATGTCCAGCCCGGCTGCCATCCGCGATGTGCTGCCCATGGCGGACGTGGTGGTGGGGGCTGTGCTCGTTCCAGGCAGCAAAACCCCGACACTTGTGAGCCGGGAGATGCTTGGCACCATGAAAAAAGGCGCGATTCTGGTGGATGTTTCCATCGATCAGGGTGGATGCTTCGAAACTTCCCGGGAGACCACCCATGCCGACCCGATCTACAAGGTCGATGGCATTGTGCACTATGCCGTCAGCAATATGCCCGGTGCCCTGCCCAGAACGTCTACCCTGGCCCTGAATAATGCCACCCTGCCGTATGCGGCCGAAATCGCCGGCAAAGGCTGGAAAAAGGCCATGAAAGAAAACCCTGAGATCAGGGCCGGGGCCAATGTGGTCGAAGGCAAGGTTACCTATAAGGGGGTTGCCGAGGCTTTTGGGCTTAAGTATGAGTCCATAAATAAGTTGTTATAAAACAGGTTCAGGGATCAAGGTCTAGGGTTTAACATCAAAGGCATTTGAAATTGGATTCAATTTTTTGAATCCGAAATCCCTGGCCCAGACCTGTTTTATAAAGTCTGTCTAAATTAGCCATAACTTCTCAAGCGATCCGTTTTGGTATAATTTAAACGAAGTCGTAGCGCCAAGGCGGGCCGAAATCTAAAATCCGAAATCGAAGGAGCGAGCCATGATTGTTGGGGTATTAAAAGAAATAAAGACAGAAGAAAACCGTGTGTGCATGACGCCGGCCGGGGTCGAAATCATGAGGCAAAACGGGCACACGGTGCTTGTAGAAAAAGATGCCGGCAAGGGGAGCGGATTTAACAACCGGGCCTATTCGGATGCCGGTGCTGAGATCGTCGCTGCGCCCAAGGAAATATTCAAGCGCGCCAAAATGGTGATGCATGTCAAAGAACCGTTGCCGCCCGAGTATGATCTCATCCGCAAGGACCAGATCATTTTTACCTATCTCCATCTGGCAGCGGCGGAAGAACTGACCCAGGTCCTTATCAAAAGCGGATCGATCAGCATTGCCTATGAGACCATTCAAAAAGCCGACGGCTCCCTGCCGCTGCTGACCCCCATGAGCGAGGTGGCCGGTCGCATGGCCATTCAGCAGGGGGCCAAGTATCTGGAAATGGCCCAGGGCGGTCATGGCATTTTGCTGGGCGGTGTGCCCGGCGTCGATCCGGGAACCGTCCTTATTATCGGCGGCGGCGTGGTGGGGATCAATGCCGCCAAAATGGCCTGCGGTCTGGGCGCCAAGGTCTATATTCTCGACATGAACCTGGAGCGTTTGCGCTATCTGAGTGATGTAATGCCCAGCAATTGCTTTTTGCTGATGTCCAAACCGACCACCGTCCGACGGCTCATCAAAGAGGCCGATGTGGTCGTGGGGGCGGTTTTGATCCCGGGTGCCAAAGCTCCCAAACTGTTGACCCGCCAAATGCTCAAAACAATGAAAAAAGGAGCGGTGCTGGTGGACGTGGCCATTGATCAGGGCGGATGTTTTGAGACCTCCAAGGCCACCACCCACGGCAACCCCATTTACACGGTTGAAGGGGTGGTGCACTACTGTGTGGCCAACATGCCGGGCGCGGTGCCCAAAACCTCCACGCTGGCGCTGACCAATGCGACCCTGCCCTATGCGGTGGAAATCGCGACCAAAGGCTGGAAAAAAGCCATGAAGCAAAATCCTGAAATCAAACTGGGTGCCAACGTGGTCAAAGGCAAGGTTACCTACCAGGGGGTTGCGGATGCCTTTGGGCTGAAGTATACGTCCATTGAGAGGTTACTAAAATAAAACACATTATTAAATTTTTGGAAAAAATTTAAAGGAGAAAAAAATGAAAAAAGAACTCAAAGACTGGATCGTTCCCTGGCTCTATACCTCCCGGGAGTACAATGTGGGCATTCTGGATAAAGCCATGGACCAACCTGAAAATGCCCGCCTGATGCTCAATGAAAACCCCATCCCGCCGTCGGATAAAGTGATTCAGGCGGTGGTGGAATCCTTACGGCACGGCAACTGGTATCCCGACAGCTTTCTGAGGCTGCGGACCAAGATCGGTAAGATGTATGACCTGGGGCCGGACAACGTGGCTCTATGCAACGGATCATCGGATACCATCGACGCCATGATGCGGGTCTTTCTGCAGCCGGGCGATGAGTTTATTTTATCGACGCCAACCTTCGAGCTGTTCCCGCCCCGGGCCGAGCTTTGCAATGCCAAGGTGGTGCAGGTGCCGGTCCGAGAAGATAACCTGAATTACGATGTGGACGGGATGCTTGCCGCCATCAATGATCGCACCAAACTGATCCTGATCATCAACCCCAACAATCCCACCGGTGTGTTTATCGAGGATGATGATCTGCTCCGGTTTTGCGAGACGGGCGTACCCCTGTGCGTGGATGAAGCCTACCTGGACTACAACCCGGATCGGCCCTCGAAAGCCTACCTGATCAAGGAATATCCCCAGGTATTCTTGTCGGTGACCTTTTCCAAGGCCTATGGATTTGCCGGTATTCGCTTCGGGTTTGTGTTGGGCACTGAAGAGATGATAGCGGCTTTCAACCGGATGTTTCTGCCCTGGAATGTGAGCCGGATGGCGGCCGCCGCCGCCGAGGCGATCATCGACAACCCGGATGAGGTCAAAGCCAAGGTCGAACATAACAACAGGTGGATGGACATTTTTACCGAAGAGCTCAAGAAATTGGGTCTCAAACCCTATCCGGCCAACGGCAATTACATGCTGATCGACGGCACCATGACGGGAAAAACCACCGAAGAAATTCTCGCGGCTGCTCTTGAACAAAAGATCTTCCTGAAAAAAATTGGTGAAATCCACGGCAAAACAGGGTATTTCAGGGTGACACCGGGAACAGATTTGGAAAACGAGAAATTTATAAATTTTATCAGATCCTATTTTGGATAGCATCCCGATTGGGCTTGCCCAATCGGGTGTTATCCGTTATGCGTTACTGGCTATTAGTTTGGGCGGATAGAAATCTATTTCCAAAGATTAGACAGATCACAAGTTGCTAATATCGAATAACCAATAACTATCAATCCCTGATTGAGTGTTCTTGGCTCAATCAGGGCTATATTTTGGGATTTCAAAATGAAAATTTTTGTATGCGTCAAGCACGTACCGGACACGGCGGCGAAGATTACGGTGGTGGAGAGCAGGGGATTTGCGGAGACGTGCAAGTTTATCGTCAACCCCTATGATGAGTACGCGGTGGAGGAGGCGGTTCGGATGGTGGAGCAGGCCGGAGCCGGTGAGGTCGTCATCGTTACCGTGGGTAAGGAAGCTGCCATCAATACAATGCGCTCCGCGCTGGCCATCGGCGCGCACCGGGGGATTCTGGTCAAGACCGAAGCGCAGTTCCTGGACAGCGGTTTAACCAGCCAGGCACTGGGAAAAGTCATCGAGCAGGACGGCGGTGCGGATCTGATCATCTGCGGCAAGCAGTCCATAGACAGCGAGGGGATGCAAACGCCTTTTAGACTGGCCAAAATTCTGGATCTGCCGGTGGTCAGCGATGTTGTGGCGTTAAGCGTGGGGGACGGCAAAGCCGTGGTCGAGCGGGAGATCGGCGGCGGTGCCCGGCAGGTGGTGGAAATGTCCACGCCCTGTGTGATCGGTGCGACCCGCGGATTGAACGAGCCGCGCTACCCCAAGCTGCCCGACATCATGAAAGCCAAGAAAAAGGAGATCGAGCAAATCGACATCGCCGATCTGGGCCTGGATCAGGCCGCCCCGCTGACCGAAATCGTCAATCTCGAAGCGGTACCGGAAAGGGGCCAGGCGCGAATCCTTGAGGGCAGTGTGCGGGAATCCGTGGAGCAACTGGTCAGGATTTTAAAGGAAGAGGAAAAAGTGTTATGATTTCGGATTTGGGAATGCGGATTTCGGATTGTCGTATCATCAGATTTCCGGATGATTCTTAAATCCAAAATCCGAAATCCGAAATCCACAATCGAAAGATCCGAAACTCGCAACACGCAGCTGCTTGTATGGGGATGAACTAGACAAAACTTACAACGATCGGAGATTAAAAAAGTATGTCCAACATTGGCGTCCTAATCGAAACCGGAGACGACGGGGTTAAGGAATCAAATTTTGGCGTGATTACAGCTGCGCGCGGCAGTGATGATCCTGAGATCCATGCCTTTGTTTTAGACGGCAGTGCAGAGGCCTGCAAGGGGGTTCTGGCGTCCTATGGCGTTGAGAAGGTGGTGGCGCTTGGCGCAGACGGGGGGGATCTGTCATCGAGTCCGGATTTGCAAGCCGCGGCACTGGCGGCGGCTGTCGGCCATTTTAATCTGACGGCCCTGTTGGGGCTTAGCAGTGCCGCGGGTCGTGACCTGCTGGCGCGGGCGGCGGCCATGCTGGATGCGCCGCTGGTGCAGGATTGCCTGGGGGTGGATCTGGGGGCGCAGACGGTGACCAAGTCGCATTTTTCGGGTAAAACGGTTGCGACCATCAAGCTCAATGGCAATCCCATCGTCTGCGGTCTGCGGCCCAACAGTATTGAGCCGCTCAGCGCGCCGTGTGAGGGATCTGTCATCGAATATCAGGCGCCGGTGCAGGATGGCGGCAAGCTCAAGATCCAGGAAACCAAGCAGAGCGCCAGCGGTGCGGTTGATCTGGCCGAGGCCAACATCATCATTACCGGTGGGCGGCCGATAGCCGCGCCGGAAAATTATCAGATACTGCGCGAATGCGCGCAGATACTGGGAGCGGCGGTGGGAGCTTCGCGGGCGGCGGTGGATGCGGGCTTTGCGCCGCACAGCATGCAAGTGGGCCAGACCGGTAAAACGGTTAGTCCCAAATTGTACATCGGCTGCGGGTTGTCGGGTTCGGTGCAGCATTTTGCGGGGATGAAAACATCGAAGATCATCGTGGCGGTCAACACCGACAAAGACGCCCCCATATTCGGCAAATGCGACTACGGCATCATTGCTGATCTGTTTGAAGTGGTGCCGGTGTTGACCGAAGTGCTAAAAGAACAGCAATCGTAAAGAATGCAAGTATTTAGGAGGATCTATATATAAGGTTTCAGTGTTCAGAGGACAGAAGACAGATGGCGGATCAGTATGTTCGGATCTTTAGCAGACAGACTCTGATCATGCTGAGAGGTCGTCTGATTTCTGTTTTCTGTCATCTGTCTTCTGATATTTGACACCTGAAACCTATTTACTCCTTCTACCTTCAACCGTATACCCTTTACCACTTTGTAAAAATGAACAGAAGCTAATGGGATAGCCAATGGAAATCTACTCCTGGATTAAGTCCATCGTCATGGCGGCAGCGCTTCTAGGCGGATTCGGTTTGTTTTTCATGCGGGTCAGGGATCTCGTCCTGATCATGCAAAGCGTTCAGGGTGAGACGCAGGCTAAATTCAGCCGGATCCCCGAACGGATTCAATTATTGTTTACCGATGTGCTGGCCCAGACCAACGTGCGTCGCAAGCCCGGAGCCGGCTGGGCCCATACCCTGATCTTTTTCGGGTTCTTGGCCGTGCAGCCCCACTCCCTGGAGTTGATGATCCGAGGCGTCTTTCCGGGATTTCACATGGCTGCCTGGATTCCGGGGCCTTACGGTGCCTATCTTTTTGTGGCCGACATCCTGGCTTTTCTGGTTCTCATTGGCCTGGGGTATGCGCTTTATCGTCGCCTGTTTCTCAAGCCGCCATATCTGACCGACGGCCTCGATGCGCGGCTTATCATTCTTTTTACGGCGGTTATCATCATCACGTTTCATTTGATCAATGCCTTTCTTTTGGTGCCCTCCATCGGTGGCGGCAGCTTTGATTACGCCCGCTATCTAACCGTCTCGAAAGCAGTCCATCATATTTTTGATCTAAATGATCTGGCTGCCGGAACAGCCAGGTCCGGCTTCGAAATCGTTTACTGGATTCACATCCTGACGATCCTGGGGTTTCTGGTCTACATCCCTGGGTCCAAGCATCTGCATCTGCTGGCCGCCGTACCCAATGTTTTTTTAAAACCCCTGGAGCGCTCCAAGGCCATGATTGTGACCGATATCGAGAACGAGGAGGCTGAAACCTTCGGTCTGGGCAAAGTGAGCGAACTGAACTGGAAAAATGTGCTGGATCTCTATGCCTGCACCGAATGCGGTCGCTGTGAGGAGCAATGCCCGGCGGATGCCACCGGCAAGCCCCTGTCGCCCAAGCGGATGATCCATGACAGCAAGATCGATCTTTTTTCCCAGGCCAAAGCAATTTTAGGCCATGAGTATGATGCGGTTTTGCCGCTGGTGCGCGAGAAATCCCCGGTAAGCGGAGATGTTCTGTGGTCGTGCACGACCTGCCGGGCCTGTGAGGATATCTGTCCGGTCAACATCCAACATCTGGACATCATCCTTGAAGCCCGCAAATACCAGGTCTTGATGGAATCCAGCTTTCCACCCGAAATCCAGGAAACCTTCACCAACCTTGAAAATCAGTCCAATCCCTGGGGATTCGGCAGCGATACCCGGGCTGATTGGGCCAAGGGGATGGGGGTTCCCCTCATGAGCGATAATCCCGAGGCCGACTTGTTGTACTTCGTCGGCTGCGCAGGCTCCTTTGACGATCGCGGCAAAAAGATTGCCCAGGCCATGGCCCGGGTGCTCCAAAAAGCAGGTGTGAATTTCGCCATTCTGGGGGAAGAAGAGCGATGTAACGGCGATGTTGCCCGCCGCGCCGGCAACGAATACCTGGCCCAAATGATGATCGCCGAAAATGTGCAGACACTCAATCAGTACAAGCCGAAAAAAATTCTGACAGCCTGTCCCCATTGTTTCAACACCCTGAAAAACGAATATCCCCAGTTCGGTGCCAACTATGATGTTGTCCACCACACCGAGTTACTGCTGGAGCTGCTGCGGCAGGGAAAATTGAAAACCGACGGTGGCGTCACCGAAACCTTAACCCTTCACGATTCCTGTTACCTGGGACGCTGGAACGGTATTGTCGATGCGCCCCGACAGATTTTGCAGATGGCCAATGGCGGCCGGCAACTGCTGGAGATGCCGCGCAACCGCACCGAGGGATTTTGTTGCGGTGCCGGGGGAGCCAGGATGTTCATGGAAGAAACGATCGGCAAAAGAATCAACCACGAACGGGCTGAAGAAGTCATGGCCACCGGTGCCAGCACGGTGGCGGCGGCATGCCCGTTCTGCATCACCATGCTGCGCGATGGCATCAATGATAAAAACGGCCAGGCTGATGTAAAAGATATCGCTGAAATCATCGATGAAGCAACTTCGTAGCCGATGACATTTACCCGGAAACCAGTTATTTAAACTAAAGAAGAAAGCAAATTACAGATAGCGATTACATAAATCCGAAATTCGAAACAATATCCAAAATCCGAAATTCGAATTTCCAAAACAATAGAACTTCAAAATACTAACGATGTGTAACACCAATTGTTTGTTTCGGTCATTTGAAAATTTTATATTATGATTTGTTTCGGATTTCGAGTTTCGGATTTATAATTTTCGCCTCCGAAATTTAGCCACAGGCCTCAGACCAATATAAGCTGTTCTTCTTAGCGATACCGGATTTTGCTTGAAGGAGAAAATTATGCAGGATCGTGCACGCGTTGTCATCATCGGTGGTGGCATCATCGGTTGCAGCACCGCCTACCACCTGACCAAGATGGGCTGGAAGGACGTTGTCATCGTCGAGAAGGGCGAACTCACCAGCGGATCCACCTGGCATGCCGCCGGGCTGGTGGGACAGTTGAGGTCCGAACGCAACATCACGCGCATGCTGCAATACAGCGTCAGCCTTTACGACCAGCTGGAGGCGGAGACCGGCCTGACAACCGGCTGGAAAATGAGCGGCTGCCTGCACCTTGCCAGCACCCCCGAGCGGATGTACGAGCTGAAAAAAGGGGCCACCACCGCCCGCAGCTTCGGACTCGAGATGCAGCTGATCTCGCCTAAAGAGGCCTATGATCTGTGCCCGATCATCTCCCTGGACGGTATCATCGGTGCGGCCTTCATGCCCACCGACGGGCAGGCCGATCCGGCCGGCATCACCCAGGCCCTGGCCAAAGGCGCCCGCAATCGGGGCGCAATCCTATATGAGCACACGTTGGTGACCGGTTTTGAATTCGATAAAAGCCGGGTGACGGCCGTCAAAACCGACCAGGGAGATATTCAATGCGAAGTTGTGGTCAACTGCACCGGTATGTGGGGCTATCAGGTGGGAGAAATGCTGGGGGTTAATACCCCGGTGGTGCCCTTTCAGCATCAGTATCTGGTGACCGAGGAGATCGAGGGTCTGCCGCCGGATCTGCCCACCATTCGTGATAAAGACAGCCTGCTGTATTACAAAGAAGAGGTCGGCGGTCTGGTGATGGGCGGCTATGAACGCAACGGGATTCCCTGGGGGGTCGCGGGCGTGTCCAACGATTTTATCTCCCAGCTGCTGGATGAAGACTTCGATCATTTCCAGCAGCTTTCGGATCCGGCCATGCAGCGCACACCCTGTCTGGCTGAAGCCGGCATTTCCAGACTGGTCAACGGGCCGGAGGGATTTACACCGGACGGTGACGCCATCATGGGGCCGGCACCGGAACTCGACAACGTTTTCGTAGCCGTCGGCTTTAACGCCTTCGGCATTGCCGCCGGGGGCGGCGCCGGCCGCATGATGGCCGAATGGATCATCGAAGGGGAGCCGAGTCTAAACATCTGGCCGCTGGATATCCGCCGTTTCGGTCCCTATCACGCCAGCCGGGCCTACAACGTCGAGCGCACCAAAGAAATTTACGGCAAACATTATACCATCCACTGGCCCCACGAGGAGCACGACTCGGCGCGCGGCATCCGGCGCAGTCCGCTCTATTTCCTGCTAAAGGAAAAGGGGGCGGTTTATGGCGCCAAATACGGCTGGGAGCGCGCCAACTGGTTTGCGCCGGCGGGTGTGACCCCCGAGGACGAGCTTACCTTTGAAATTCCCAACTGGTTTGAGCACGTGGCCGCCGAGCACCAAAATGCCAGGGAAAACGTGGTGCTGATCGATCAATCCTCCTTTTGCAAATTCGCGGTTCAGGGCCCAGGCGCCCCGGCCTTTTTGAATCGGCTGTGCGTCAACCAGATCGATAAGCCCGTCGGCAAGGTTATCTACACCCAGATGTGCAACCCCAGGGGTACCATCGAGTGTGACCTGACCATCGGGCGGCTGGCCGGTGATCGCTTTTTGCTGGTGGTGGGCACCGCCTTTGGGCAGCGGACGGCCTGGTGGCTCAACCATCATCTGCCGGCCGACGGTTCGGTTTTCGTAAACGACGTAACCTCAGCCTATGGCGTCATTAACGTGATCGGTCCCCAAGCGCGGGCACTTTTGCAAAAACTGACCAACGCCGATATCAACAACGAGCACTTTCCCTTCGGCACCTGTCAAAATTTCACGGTCGGGCATGCGCCGGTCATCTCATTTCGGATCACCTACGCCGGGGAGCTGGGCTATGAGCTCTACATTCCCACCGAGTTTGCCGCCCATGTCTATGAATCCCTGTGGGAGGCGGGTCAGGACCTCGGGGTCCAAAACGCCGGTTATCGAACCATTGCTTCCCTGCACCTGGAAAAAGGCTATGCCGACTGGGGATCGGAGCTAACCCCTGAGTATACCCCCTATGATGCCGGGCTCGGCTTCTGTGTGGCCCTGGATAAAGATGATTTTATGGGCAAAGAAGCGCTGCTCCGAATCAAGTCAACGGGACCCGAATGGAAGCTGTGTTCCTTCACCATCGACACCGGCCAGCCGCTGATGCTTCAGGGCAGTGCCCCCATCATTCGCCGCGGAGAGGTGCTGGGGGTCACCACCAGTTCCGGTTACGGCCACACGGTCAAGAAAAACATCTGTTACGGGTACATACCTGCTGAACTGGCCGATCCAAACAGTGAGTTTGAGATAGAGTCCTATAAGGAAATCTACCAAGCGAAGCTGGAACCGAGTCGTGTCCTTTACGATCCGGAGAAAAAGAAGATAATGATGTGATTGTCCGAGATTTCAGGTTCTATGTTGCGACCCAACTGGCGGCTGCGAAGCGGCCCGATTAATTGAGAAGGAAGATTCAATGCTTTCGTTGGGCGGGCCACCGTGCCCGCCGATTTGGTCGGCACGGTGGCCGACCCTACGCTGACTGCGGAAACCTATTGTTGAGAATCATACTTCACTTTTTTAGCTACCAGATCCAAATTATCGACCAGCGCGAATGGTTAAGATACGGTGATGTTCGATTTCGATAGCAAAATCCTGTTCTCTCAGCCTGAACACCGTGAAGCGTTGCTTGCGGAAAAGCAGATCTATGAAAGAATCCACACAACCACCAAGGCCGTTTTGGCCGAAGTCGGTATCGAGACAAAAAATAGTGCGGTCATCGAGCTGTTGGAGGCTACCGGCCTGGCTGCCTACGATCCCACGGTCGACCGCATCTACCTGCTGCCGGAGCTGATCGATCAAAGTCTGGATGCCGCCGCCAAGACATTTATGGGGGACGAAGGGTCCAACACCCTGGGAATCGGGGGGATCCCCCCTTTCCTGTACCGGGAGGGCGACCAGTTCCCCATGCCGGCAACCTATGATGAACTGGAGCGTCTGATCGGCATTATCGGCGATAATCTCGATGTGGTGCGGTTCTTGAGCCAGCCGGTAAAAGTTCACAAAGGCGATCCCTTAACATGCAATCAAATCATGGATCGATTGCAAAGATGCATCAAAATCACCTGCAGCGCCTACATGGACGGGCAGGAAGCGGTGAAGTGGTTTGCCGGTCGCGATGATTGGCACGACTCCATCTGCGGCGTTAAATCGCCGCTGATCTGCATGGATGATATGATGGACGGCCTGATCCGCAGTGCCCGGGCCGGCAATAACCTGCGGCTGACCACCATGCCCCTGGCCGGACGCACGGCGCCTCAAACCCCGGAAGCGTGCATCATCATCACCCATGCCGAAATCATGTTCATGCTGGCCGTGGCGCAGACCGTTAAACCCGGCATGCTGTGTATGTTCGGCGGAATGCCCTGCACCACCCGCCCCGACGGTGATCTGGATTATTCCCATGATGCCATGAACCTGCTGAATGTGGCCGTTGCCCGGCTTAACATGTGGGTGACCAAACTGCCCACGGTCCAATCCGGCGGCAGTACCAGTGCCAAAATCCCTGATGAGCAGGCATTGGCGGACGGTATCCGCGGTCGCCGGATCTTGTGTGAATTCGGTGTCCACAACGCCCGCCATTGTTTCGGTGTGCTGGACAACCTCAATTTTTTCAGCGAGAAGGCCTTTTTAGCCGATTGCCAGGCGCAGCGCGACTACCTGCAGAGCAGCCGCGATGATGGCGGGCTAAAGCCGTTGTACCTGCCGGCCGACGACCAGGCTTTCGATGTCATTGCGCGGGTGGGCAGCAGCGACTATCATGTCGATTACCATACGACGGCCAATTTGGGCGCATTTGACGCCTGGGCCCGGGTTGTGGGGGACAAAGGCATTTTGTAGGACACGGAACATCCGCCCATGTCCGCAAACCGGTGTTGGCGGTTCGCGAACAGCGGCAAGGGATCGTCGGGATCCGCGATTTTATAGAAGGGGACTTTTTGCGCCAGCAAATCACCGAAATCGTCGAAAGCCTTTATGATATTGGCACCGTCACCGCCGTTTATGAGATTTACGGTGGTTATACCAATCGGAGCTTCAGCATCGACGTGCTTAAAAAGGGGAGCGCCCAGGCCTATTTTATGCGTCAATACAAACCGGGCGTTGCGGCCGGAGACATACGCTTTGAGCATGGGCTGATCAGGCATGCCATCCAAAAAGGATTTACGATGGCTGCGGATATTGTGCCAAGCGCCAGGGGGGAGACCTTTGTCCGGCCCGTCAACAGCGGCAGCATGTTCGCCATCTTTGAATATCTAAATGGTGAAGACAAATATACCTGGGATGATCCGGATCTGAGCGCTGCCGAGTTTCAAAGCGCCGGCCGGGTGCTGGCAGCTTTTCATAATGCCGCGCACGATTTCAATCCCGGGGGGCTGCAAAGGATGGAGCCGCCCATTTTGGCACTCTGGCCTCAGCTGGCTGCAAAATTGGCCGGCCTGGGACGTCAAAAGCAAACTGGAAAACTGCAGGCTTACTATGCCGCGCATCTTCCAAGCCTTCTGGATATGGTCGCCCACAACCGGTTTGATCCGGCCGAAGCCGATGGTCTGCCGGTGATACCGATCCACTGCGATTACCACCCGGGTAACCTCAAATGGAAAGAAGAGCAGGTGGTGGGGATCTTTGATTTCGGCTGGTCGAAAATGGATTTGCGCCTGTTTGATGTGGCCCTGGCGATTATTTATTTTTGCAGCCGGTGGGACCAGGATAACGACGGAGCGCTGCGCGGCGACAAATGCAAGCTTTTCATGGACGCCTACCAGCAACATCTTCAAGGGTCGGACGGCTTGGAAGCGCTTACCGTCGCCGAGCACAAGCTGCTGCCTAAAATGCTGGCGATTGCCAATATCTATTTGATTCACTGGGAGCTATCCCATTACCTGGAGACGGCAGATGCCGACGATTACGAATACCTGGCCTTTTTGAAACATAACATTAGATTGATGCGCTGGCTCGAAACACATCGGGACACCGTCGTCAAAACACTCGCCGGGGCATTTCCCTGATGCACCGGTCAATCGAATAATCAGGCAAGAAAGATGCGATACGCAGAATTATTGGAACCCGGCGAATCGGAAAGAATCCATGATGCTTCGGAAGAGCTTTTGGAATCTGTGGGGATACAGGTTCGCAGCGAAAAAGCCCGGGGCATTTTCAGGCGGCACGGGTGCCGGGTGGACAACCGCAGCGGGGTTGTCAGAATTCCGCGCGCGGTTGTGGACCAATACCGCCAGACATTCGTACCTACCTTCACCTTTACAGGGCGCGATCCGGCATTTGACAAAACCATCCCTGATGACAGTCCGGTAATTATAACTGCCAGCTCGGCCCCCGATATCATTGATCCGGCTACCGGCAAACTGCGGCGGGCGACCTCGGCGGATATCGCCAATATCGCCTTTCTGGTCAACGAGCTGCCGGGCTATGATGTCTTCTCGACTTCCACCCTGGCCCATGACGCCCCCGAGGGGCAATTCAGTCTGGCCCGTTTTTATCCGGCACTTAAAAACTGCCTGAAGCCGGTACGCGGCAACACGACCGATATGAAGGACCTGCAACGGGTGCTGGAGCTGGGGGCCATCGTTGCCGGCGGGCAGGCGGCTTACCGGGAAAGACCGCTGATCACCCATCACTGTTGTGCGGCTGTTTCGCCGCTGACCCTGGACATCAATTCGACCGAGTCCATGATTTACCTCACCGAGAGGGACCTGCCGTGTTACGCCACCGTCGCGCCCAATGCGGGCATGACGGCGCCCATGACCCTGCTGGGTACCCTGACCCTCGGCAATGCCGAATTTCTGGCCGTGGCGATCCTAAAACAGATGGTCAAGCCGCAAAGCCCGAATATTTACGCCTCCCTTGCAACGGTGGCCGACATGCGCACCGGCAGCTATGCGCCCGGGGGCATTGAAACCGGCATATTACAGATGGCCCACAGCCAGATGGCCCACTTTTACAACGTTCCTTCGGGGGGGTATATCGGCCTGAGCGGCGCCCACTGCAACGATGCCCAGTCGGGCTACGAAACCGGTATGAACATTACCGCTGCCATGCTCGGCCGCACCCATATGTTCAATACGGGCGGACTGCTGAGCAGCCTGATGGCGTTCGATTATGCCAAGGTGGTCATCGACGCTGAAATGGGCCTGATGCTCAAACGCCTCAAGCGCGGCCTGGAGTTCAGTGAACAAAGACTGGCCCTGGATGTGATTGCCGAAGCCGGCCATGGCGGCAGTTATCTGGAGTTGGCGCACACCCTTGAAAACATGCGTAACGCCGCACTGACGCCCGGGGTCGCCACCCGTCAGATGCGCGGCAACTGGGAGGAAAACGGACGGCTGGATGCCAGCGCGCGTGCCCTTCAGGAAGCCGCAAGAATCCTTTCCGCGGATAATCCGGCCGTGTTCTCTCCGGAGGTTGACGCCAGGATCAGGCAGCGGTTCAGTGATCTTGTGGCGGGGGATGCAAGGTGGTAGGTTGAGGTGGGTGAGAAAAGATTTCAAAAAGATGGTCAAATTTTGCTGATTTCGTGCAAGTTCAAAAGAGAATATTGAATGTCGAATATCGAAGTAATGTATTCTGTCTATTTGTAAAATAGAAAGAGCGCAGCGATACCTTCCTTCATAATTCTGCGGTTGGAAATTCGATATTCTGCGGTTCGTTTTTCAGCCGAGGTTTGGCAATTTACACAGGAGACTTTGTTTATGAAGAGTCAAGCAAGGGCCGTGGTGATCGGCGGCGGCATTACCGGATGCAGCGTTTTGTACCACCTGGCGAAATCCGGCTGGACCGATGCGGTTCTGGTGGAAAAAGGGGAATTGACCAGCGGGGCGACCTGCCATGCGGCCGGGATGCTGACCCAGTTCAACACCTCACCCACCATCATGCGGATGCGCAAATACAGCACCGAGCTCTATCAGGGGCTAAAGGCCTACAGCCGGGTGGGCAGTGTCAATATGGCCTCCAGCCCGGAAATGCTCAAGACCCTGCAGCGCAATGTCAGCCGCGCCAAGGGAATCGGGCTGAACGTGGAAATTATTTCCCCCCGGGAAGCCCTGGATCTAATGCCATGGCTGAGCCCTGAAAACCTTTACGGTGCCGTCTATTTGCCCGAGGACGGGCATATCGACCCCCATGAGACCACCTATGCCGTGGCCAAAGCCGCAACCCAATTGGGGGCGGAAGTTTACACCCGCACCCGGGTCACCGGTATCGACATTGCGGCCGGCGGCGAAGTTACCGGCGTAAAAACCGACAGGGGGCATATTCGCTGCGAGGTGGTCGTCAATGCCGCCGGCATCTGGGGAGGGCAGGTGGCCGCCATGGCCGGCGTCGCCATTCCGTCCACCCCGGTAATCCACCAGCATATTGCCCTGGAGCCGGTGGAAGGCCACGAGATTCCCGGCGAAAGCCCCACCTTCCGTGATTATGATTATCTGGTGTACGGCCGGCCCGAAAGCGGCGGATATCTGGTGGGCGGCTGGGAACTCGACCCGCCGGCCTGCTGGATCGACGGGGTTCCCTGGGAACACGAGGCCGCGGATCTGCCCAACGATTTCGATCGGTTTGCGCCCATGCTGGAAGATACGATCAAACGCATGCCGTTTCTGGCCGAAGCCGGGATGATCCGGCTGGTGGCCCATCCGGATGCCTTCTCACCGGATGCCGGTCCGCTCCTGGGCGAATGGCCCGGCCGCAAAGGCTTCTGGCTGGCCTGTGCTTCTTCGATGCAGGGCTTCGGCGGGGGCGGGGGGATCGGCAAGGCCATGGCCGAGTGGATCGTCCACGGGCAAACCGAATGGGACCTTTATGCCTACCGCGCCTGGCGCTTCAGCCGCACCTATCAGGATCCCTACTATGCGGCCGAGCGAGCCCGGGAATGCTACCGATACTATTACTACACCCATTATCCCCACGACGAAAGCAAGGTCTGCCGGCCACGGCGGCTCAGCCCTCTGCATCGACGGATGCAGGACCTGGGTGCGGTCTTCGGCACCAAAAACGGCTGGGAGCGGGTCAACTATTTCAACCCCGGTCACGGCTGGCGTCTCGCCGGTGAGGACCAGCGCGAATGGGGCGGCTGGGAGAAGCCGGCCTATTATGATGCCGTCGGCAAAGAATGCCAAGCCGTCCGCCGTCAAGTGGGCATGATCGACCTGAGCAGTTTCGGCAAAATTGAACTGAAAGGACCGGGGGCGTTGCCCCTGCTGCAGCGGTTGGCCTGCAACGATATGGATCGGTCGGTGGGTGCCGTCATCTACACCCAGTTTCTGGACCCGCAGGGCGGCATTGTGGGGGATGTGACCGTCACCCGTCTGGCGGATGATCACTTCCGGGTGATCAGCGGTTCAGCTTACGTTGATTCGGATCTGGGATGGATTCGAGCCCACCAGAAGGCCGGCGACCCGACGGTGGCCGTTCGGGACGTAACAGAAGATTTAGCCGTGATTGGTTTGTGCGGCCCACGCGCACGGGAAGTCCTGTCGGCGGTGACCGCCGGGGATGTATCCGATGGCGCCATGGCCTACATGACGGCCGCCACCATCGACATCAACGGCCTGAATGTCGCGGCCCAGCGGGTTTCCTATACGGGCGAGCTGGGCTGGGAGCTTTATGTGCCAACCGACCGCGCCGTTTTTGTCTGGGACCGTCTCTGGCAGGCAGGTCAAGCGTTCGGGGTAAAGGCCTTCGGTTATAAAGCAGTGGATGCGTTGCGCCTGGAAAAAGGCTATGTGGCCCTGACCAGCGACATCACTGCCAGCGAAAACCCTTACGAGGCGCGCCTGGGGTTTTGTGTCAAACCGGATGCCGGTGAGTTTATCGGGCGGCAGGCGCTGCGTGCTAAAAAAGCCGCCGGTATCGGGCAGCGCCTGCATACCCTGGTTATCGGAGGGGAAGATTATCTTACGCTTTATGGCGGCGAAGCCGTCATCTGCGAAGGCATCGTCATTTCGCGCCTGCGCAGCGCCGGTTATGGTCACACCGTCAGAAGAAATATCGGCTATGCCTATTTGCCCATGGATCGTGATATCGAAAAGACCAGACTTGAGGTTGAGATATTCGGAGAAACGGTGCCGGCCGAGATCGCCCCCGATGTTTTGTACGATCCCACCGGGGCGGCCTTGAAATAAAACCTCCTGGGTGGCCCCTAGGGGCACCCCGGAAGGGCGTCACCGCTGATGCAGCGCCGGCGCAAAGGTCGGAAAATTTATCTTTAAGGCTGAAATTATTCTTGTTTTTTTTCAAGATGCTGGCTAATTGGAAGGACAATTCTATTTTGTTTACGGATCGCTATTGCCGATGTGAGCTGGAGCCTTGCAGCGTATCAGGCTCCGCCCAGATTGCGAAAGGAGAATGGTAGTTATGGTTAAGTCAGTTACTGGAACCCAACGAGCAATTGACGGTTTATGTGTCAATACCATCCGGACCCTGGCGATGGATGCCGTCCAGGCCGCCAATTCAGGACATCCCGGCGCACCCATGGGCCTGGCGGCGGCTGCGTATGTATTATGGACCCGGGTGTTGAAACACAATCCCAGAAACCCGGATTGGGCCGATCGTGATCGTTTTGTGCTGTCCGGCGGCCACGCATCCATGCTCCTTTACAGCCTGCTGCACCTGACGGGCTATAAACTCAGCCTCAAAGAAATCAAGAATTTTCGACAGTGGGGCAGCCGAACTCCCGGACATCCGGAATTCGGCCATACGCCCGGCGTGGAAACCACCACCGGCCCGCTGGGCCAGGGTTTTGCCAATGCCGTGGGCATGGCCATGACCGAGTGCCATCTGGCGGCCGTTTTTAACCGCGGCAGTCAACGGATTGTCGACCACCATACCTACGTGATGTGCGGAGACGGCGATTTAATGGAGGGTATCGCATCGGAAGCCGCATCCATGGCCGGTCATCTGGGCCTGGGCAAGTTGATCTGCATTTACGATGACAATAAAATATCAATTGAGGGCAGCACCGACATTGCCTTTACCGAAAATGTCGCCGCCCGTTTCAGGGCCTACCGCTGGCAGGTTTTACATGTGAAAGACGGCATTGATTTAAAGGCCATTGAAGGCGCCCTCAAGGAAGCCCGTACTGAAAAAACCAAACCGACGCTGATTGTACTGCGAACCAATATTGCCTACGGCAGCCCCAACAAGCAGGATTCCCATGGCGCCCACGGGGCACCCCTTGGAGTGGACGAAGTGGCCCTGACCAAAGAGAATCTGGGATGGCCCAAGAACAAGAAATTCTTCGTTCCGGAACAAGTTCGCAAGGAGTTCGGCAAATCTGCCGATAAGGGCCGCAAGGCCGAGGCGGCCTGGAACAAGAAATTCAAGGCCTATGCCAAGAAGTACCCTGCGTTGGCTAAAAACTGGCAGGCAGCCATTGCCGGAACCCTGCCCAAGCAATGGGATGGCGGACTCCCGACATTCAGAGACGGCAAGGCCATTGCAACCCGGGCGGCTTCCGGGCAGGTGCTCAACGCCCTGGCCGAGAACCTGCCGACGCTGATAGGCGGTTCGGCCGACCTGGCACCCTCCAACAACACGATCATCAAATCATCTTTTGATTTTCAAAAGGATGCCTATGCCGGCCGCAATATCCGTTTTGGCGTCCGGGAGCATGCCATGGGCGCGATTCTGTCCGGCATGGCCCTGCATAAAGGGGTGCGCCCCTATGGTGGAACCTTCCTGGTGTTTGCCGATTATTGTCGGCCCGCCATACGGCTGGCAGCCCTGATGAAGCAACCGGTCACCTACGTATTTACGCACGACAGCGTGGCGGTGGGTGAAGACGGCCCCACCCATCAACCGGTGGAGCACCTGGCCGTTTTGCGGGCCATTCCCGGGTTGACCGTCATCCGCCCGGCGGACGCCACTGAGACAGCCGCGGCCTGGAAAGTTGCGCTCAAAACCACCGACGGCCCGGTGGCCCTGATTTTAAGCCGCCAGAGCCTGCCGGTGCTCGATCGCAGCCTCTATCCATCGGCCACCGCGCTGGCCAAAGGCGCCTACATCCTGTCGGACACCGAGGGCAAGCCCGATGCCATCATGATTGGCAGCGGTTCGGAAGTGGCCGTCTGCCTGGAGGCCCAAAAGATCCTTGCCGGACAGGGGGTCTCCGTCCGGGTGGTGAGCATGCCCAGCTGGGAGCTGTTTGAAAGAACTTCACCGAAGTATAAGGACGCGGTGCTGCCGCCCGAAGTCAGCATCCGGGTGGCAGTGGAGGCCGGTATCAGCATGGGTTGGGATCGCTATGTCGGCGCTCACGGTGCGGTGATCGGCATCGACCGGTTCGGTGCGTCCGCTCCCGGTGCCACGGTCATGGAAAAGTACGGGATTAAAGCCGCCGCTGCCGTGGCCAGGACAAAGGAATTGTTAAAGGCTAAATAACAATCTACGGGATTCACTATTTCTTGCTATTTCTTAATAGAGCCAGCGCCAATATCATCGGCGCTGGCCCTTTCAGTCTGCCGCTTGAACCTTTACTTCGAACCACCGGCGGTCTGAAGTTTTTCCATCACTTGATCGAGTGAAAAACTGGCAGCCTTCTGTCGCGGCGGATATTCCTTGAAAGTCGCCAGAAATTTGCCGACATAGCCCTGGGCGGGCACCAGGAAAAAGGCGTGATCCAACAGCCAGTCATAGTAGGTGTTGGAGGTTATGTTGGCACGCTCGTAGGGGTCCCGTCGCAGGTTGAAAATCAACGGAATGCGCAGTGGCACGAACGGCTCGGACCAGGCCTTAAGGGTGGCCTCAACCCGCTGTTCCATGAAGATGAGCTTCCAGTCCTCATACCGCAGGGCCGTCAGGTCACCATCATCGGAAAAATAGAAGATCTCTTCCCGGGGCCCTTGCTTTTCCTGACCGGTCAGGTATGGCAGGAAGTCGTACCCGTCCAGATGAACCCGGTAGGTGCGATCGATGGCCTTGACACCGCCCTTTTTGAGCTTGGCTTTGACATCGGGTTGTCCGGCAGCCGCCAGAAAGGTTGGCAGCCAGTCCATATGACTCATGATTTCATTGGACACCGCTCCGGCCTTGATTTTTCCCGGCCATCTGACCATGGCGGGGACGCGCCAGCCGCCTTCCCAGTTGGTGTTTTTTTCGCCGCGAAAAGGTGTCATTCCGGCATCCGGCCAGGTATTCATGTGGACACCGTTGTCGGTGGAATAGAATACAAGGGTATTGTCGGCGATGTTCAGATCGTCGAGCTTCTTGAGCAGCTGGCCGACGTGCATGTCGTGTTCGACCATACCATCGGCGTATTCATCCTGCCCGGATATGCCTCTCAGTTCTTCCTTGACGTGGGTGCGAAAGTGCATGCGCGTGCCGTTCCACCAGACAAAAAAAGGTTTGCCGGCTTTGTTGGCGCGATCGATGAAGTCCAGGGCACCTGCCAGGGTCTCATCATCGACAGTCTCCATGCGTTTTTTGGTCAGCGGCCCGGTGTCCTCGATTTTGCCGCCGGCAAATGATTTGATGACACCGCGTGGGCCGAAGCGCTTGCGGAATTCAGGATCCTTGGGGTAGTCGGGAAGCTCCGGCTCCTCCTCGGCGTTGAGGTGGTACAGGTTGCCGAAGAACTCATCAAACCCGTGGTTGGTGGGCAGATGCTCATCTTTGTCACCCAGGTGGTTTTTGCCGAATTGCCCGGTGACATAGCCTTCGGCCTTGAGCAGGGCGGCAATGGTCGGGTCTTCTTCCCGCATGCCCAGGTCGGCGCCCGGCAGGCCGACTTTGCTCAAACCGGTACGAAATACGCTCTGGCCGGTGATGAACGCCGATCGTCCCGCCGTGCAGCTCTGTTCCCCGTAATAATCGGTGAACATCATGCCCTCCTGGGCGATGCGGTCGATATTGGGTGTCTTGTAGCCGACCAGACCGAAGGTGTAGGCGCTGATATTGGTCTGGCCGATATCATCGCCCCAGATCACAAGAATATTGGGTTTTGCTGCGGCCGATACCGGCCCGATTGAAAATACGAGCGGGATCAGCAGGACAATCAGAATCAGTTGCAGTTGATTCCTCTTCATCGTCAATCCTCCTTTCATCTGTTTAGGTTGGGAATTTGGTGCTGGCTGAACAGGCCTATTTGACGCGGTGGATCCAATAACCTTTAAACTAAGCGTGTCAATACGGCCTGTCAATGCATGGATATGCCTATTTGGGAAAGATGCGGCGCCAGTCGTGCTTCATATCAACGATCGTCCAACCGTTTCTGCCGGCTTCGTCAAGCCCCTTGTCGAGCCCGCCGATGCTGGAATTGCGATCGTAAGCCCATTCGCGCTCGGCATCGGTGTGGTGAACGTAGAGACAAAAGCGCGCACCGCTGCCGGCAGCCACCCACTGAAGCATTCGCAGATCACCATCGGAGTTGCCGAAGGCGGCGATCGGGCGGCGGCCGATGTGTTGATTGATACCGACGGGCTTGCCGGCCTTATCGTCGATAAAATGGATTTCGGGCAAGCGCACCAGCACGGGCTTACCATCGCGAAATTCGAACTTTGTTTTGATACTGCTGCCGACAACCTGTTCCGGGGGTATGCCGTACACATCCTCGGTGAAGACACGCATGAATTCGATTCCACCGCCGGATACAATATAGTTTTTGAACCCATTGGCGCGCAGGTAGTCAAGCAATTCGAGCATCGGCTGATAAACCATAGCGGTGTAAGGTCGACCTGTCTTCGGGTGTCGGGCAGTGGCCAGCCAGTTCTCAACGGCTTGCGAAAACTCTGCTACGGTGTTACCGGCGTGGGTGGCCATGACAAGCTCGAGCAGGGCGTGCTCGCCGCCGGCCATGACAGTCTTTAAATCCCCCTCGATCGCAGCTTTAAAGGGTTGCCTGTCTTTCCATTCCGGGTGCTCGGGTGCCAGCGTCCTGACGCGATCCAGCGCAAATGCCAGCTGGAAGTACATGGGCTGTTCGGCCCACAACGTGCCGTCATTGTCAAAGACCGCAATGCGCGCAGATGGCGCTACGAATTGGGCGCTGCCTTCGGCGCTCACGCTCTTGACGAATCGTACGATCGCATCTTTGGATGGGCCGCTGTTCCAGGACGGCAGCGGATCATCGGCCATGGCTGTCGGCGCATGGGTGCAAATGAAAAGCAGGGCGATTACAAGCGTCTTTTGGAAGAAACGTTTCATATTACCCCCCCATCGGTTCATATTTAAGGTTTGGAGATACAGTTGTAGTTATGTCGCCAAGCGGTTATTGCGGTTGTGTTTTGATTGAATTTGAGATAGCTTCCGATACGCTATAAGCCATGGGAGGAAATGCAGCTTTATGTCATCGATCGTTCAACATGCACCCCGATTCAACGAACAGGACGCAATCCGGCTTGCCCTGGAGTTATTCGGTCTCGAGGCTTCTTCCAGGCAGTTGCCCAGTGAGCGGGACCAGAATTTTCATTTGACGGCTTCAGACGGCAAGGCCTATGTCCTCAAGCTGGCCAATTCCACCGAGGGCCGGGAGGTGCTTGATTTCCAGAATCAGGCCATGGTGCATATTGCCGGCAAACGTAATCTGTTTGCCGGTAACGCAGCGGTTGTCCCCGATTTAGTCCCTACCACCAGAGATGAGCAAATTGCGACGGTCAAGTGTTCTGAAGGGACCTCCCATTTTGTGCGGCTGTTGACCTATTTGCCCGGAAAGCCGCTGGCCCTTGTCAAGCCTCATGATGTCGATCTGCTGGCGAGCCTGGGACGGTTTTTCGGCACCATCGATCAAGCGCTGCAGGATTTCGATCATCCCGCCACCCACCGTGATTTTCACTGGGATCTGCAGAACGCCGGGCAGATTATTACAGGCTACCAGCAGTATATCCATATACCTGAGGACCGCCGGCTTGTCAAAGCGCTTTTAAAGCGTTTCCAGGCCAACACCGAACCGCAAATGGCGGACCTTCGGTCCGGTGTCATTCACAATGATGCCAATGACTACAATGTGCTGGTCGAACCCCATGGCAACCGGGGCAACACCGTTACCGGGGTCATTGATTTTGGTGATATGGTTTACACCCGCATCGTCTGTGAAGTCGCCATTGCCTGTGCCTACGCCATGCTGGGCAAGGCCGACCCCCTGACGGTTGCCGGCAATGTCATCGGGGGTTACCATCAGTCTTTCCCGCTGACCGAGCAGGAGCTGATGGTTTTATTTGACCTGATCTGCATGCGTCTTTGCATGAGTGTCTGTCACGCCGCCAATCAGTCGCGGCAGGAGCCGGATAACGCTTACCTGCGCATATCTGAGCAGCCGGCCTGGGGCCTGCTGCATAAACTGGCGAATATCCATCCGCGGCTGGCCCATTACACCTTTCGAAATGCCTGCGGTCTGCCACCGGTCCCTCAAACACCGGGGATCGTCAAGTGGCTGCAATCCCATGCCTCCCAATGTGCATCCCTGATCGACGGGCGCCTGGAAGATCCCCCCCCGCTGGTGTTCGACCTGAGTGTGGGCAGCCTGTTGCTGGGGGGCGACGGGGCCGGCGCGGATACGGAAGCAGTTACGAAAACATTGTTTGGGCAAATCCAGGCCGCTGAGGCCAAGGTTGGGATCGGACGCTACAATGAAGCCCGGCTGATATATACGGCGAGGCATTTTGAGGTTCAGACCGAAGAAATGCCGGAGACCCGGACGGTTCATCTGGGACTTGATCTTTACCTGCCACCCTCAAGCCGTGTTTATGCGCCGCTCAAAGGCCGGGTGCACAGCTTCAATAATAACCGTGCACCGCTTGATTACGGACCGACCATCATTATTGAACATCAAACCGATGACGGGCAGAAATTTTACACCCTATACGGGCATCTGCGTCCGGATTCATTGGACGGGCTGCAAGTCGGCATGCAGGTTGCGAAGGGTCAGCCCATTGCCCGGGTCGGTGACGCGGACGTGAATGGGGGCTGGCCGCCCCATCTCCATTTTCAACTTATCACCGACATGCTGGGTGAGCAGGGCAATTTCCCCGGGGCGGCCCGGCCGAGTCAGCGTGCCATGTGGCTTGATATTTCGCCGGATCCCAATATTATCCTCGGTATCCCGCCAGCGTGCTTTCCGGCCGAGGGACGCAGCCGGGATGAGATCCTGGCCCTGCGGCGGCAAAAACTGGGCCGCAACCTCAGCATCGCTTACCACAGGCCGTTGAAGATCGTGCGGGGCAGGGGGCAGTACCTTTATACCGAAGAAGGACAGGCCTATCTGGACGGGGTCAACAACGTGTGCCACGTGGGCCATTGCCATCCCCGGGTGGTTGCGGCCGGGCAGCTTCAGATGCCGGTGCTCAACACCAACACCCGTTATCTGCATGATTACATCATCGCGTATGCGCAGCGGCTGTTGTCCAAGTTTCCGGACCCCTTGAGTGTATGCTATTTCGTGTGCACCGGCAGCGAGGCCAATGAGCTTGCCCTGCGCATGGCGCGCAACTATACCGGGCAGCGAGAGATTGTTACCGTTGACGGCGCCTATCACGGCAACACCCAGGCCCTGATCGATATCAGTCCTTACAAGCATGACGGCCCGGGGGGGCGCGGAACGCCTCCCGGCGTGCACAAAGTGGTCATGCCGGATGGGTATCGCGGGCCGCATAAAGGTTCGGGGCCTGACGTGGGGACAAGATACGCCCAATATGTCCGTGAAGCCGTTGACAGGGCTCAAGCCGGGGACAACAGACCGGCGGCCTTTATTTGTGAGAGCATGCTGGGATGCGGGGGCCAGATTGTGTTGCCGGACAATTACCTCGCCGAAGCTTTCAAGCATGTGCGGGCGGCCGGCGGGGTGTGCATCATCGACGAGGTACAGGTGGGGTTCGGGCGCGTGGGCACCCACCTGTGGGCCTTTGAAACCCAGAACGTCGTACCGGACATCGTGACGCTGGGCAAGCCCATCGGCAACGGTCATCCCCTGGCGGCTGTTATCACCACCCCGGAAATCGCCGATGCCTTTGCCAACGGTATGGAATACTTCAACACCTTTGGCGGGAATCCGGTCTCCTGTGCCATCGGCATGGCGGTGATGGACGTCATCGAAAACGAGGGGCTCCAGGAAAATGCGCGTTTGGCCGGCCAACGGCTGCTGAGCGGTTTGAAGGGGCTGATGGATAAATACCCGCTAATCGGTGATGTTCGCGGCCTGGGCCTTTATGTCGGTATCGAGCTGGTTGTGGACCGCAGCACCCTGGAACCGGCCACCGAACATGCTGATTATATTATAAATCGGATGCGCGACCACGGCATTCTGATCAGCACCGACGGACCGCTGGAAAATGTCCTCAAAATGAAGCCGCCGATCGTATTTTCGGAAAAAAATGCAGATGAGGTCGTCATTGCGCTGGATAAGATTCTTCAAGAAGATTGTTTGCAGGTTTAAATTGACGAAGCTATCACCCTAAATGGTGAACCCCCGAAATTAAACTAAAATCATAATTTTGGGGTGAATCATTTTTTTTGGGGCGTTGGGCCTGCAACTTGGAGGTGTTTTACACCAATCCCGTATGCCCAGGGAGACAAATTTCGGGTCAGGGGCTGGCGCCATCTAACTTCGGCAAAGTAGTTTCGGGGAGACGAAAAGTTTGATAATCTATTGACATTTATACGTATTTTTCTGCCGGGGCGTGGAGCGTAGTCGGATTCCAGATACATCCCGCTGTTACTGTAATTGAACATGGTGCCGTCATAACGATATCCGGTACGATTATCCTCAACCGAAACATGCGTTTCCAAATAGAAACGCTCGCCGTTTCTTAGTTCCGAAATCGCTTTCATCTTGATACCCTCATTCCAATATCACAGATCAACTGCAAATTCTCATGGCTAAAGATTAAGACAGATTCGATGCCTGTCAAAGGATAATTGCCTTTAAGGCATCAAAACTCCCGGCCAGAAAATCCGCGCCTGCCCGCTTAAGCTCGTTTTCCAACGCTGATTTGTCCGGCGCCGAGACGGTTAGGCCGATGCTTTTGAATCCGAACCGTGAGTTGGCCGCTGCGAGCATATCATCGGGCATGTCGCCGACGTAAAAATAATGCCTGAATTTTTCCTTTGCAACGCCGGCAATGGCATCGAGCATAAAGGGATTGGGTTTGCTGAGAGATACGGTTTCGCCTTGGGCGGCCAGAATTTTTGCTTCCGCCTCCAGACAATCATCGAGGGTATAAATAAAATTAAAATACTTTTTAATATCGAAATGTTGCAACGGATATTCCGCCTCGGCTCGCGGACGGCCCGTGGCAATGGCGAGCATATTATCCCGCCCGAGAGCCGCCAGATCCGTCGGATCGATAAGGACCTTTTCTCTGAGTATATAGCCATCGCCGCGATACAGCTTCGGTTTCAAATTGTAGGTTGATGCAAACAGCTCCTGTCCCAGGGAGAGTTCCTGAAAGATCTGTTTGATGATGTTGCCGCTGCCCACATCACCGGTATATAATCCCGCAATGAAATCATCCTCATGCTTGCCTTTGTGTTGTAATAAGGTGGCCAACGGTTGATCCTCTGCAGTTAAGAATTTTGCCATCCCGCTGATATCGCATTGCTTTAAGGTTTCCTGCCACCGTTGCCAGGGTTTCCGGCTTTTGTAGACAGCGGGCCGGTCGGTCATTGAATACAGCAGATTGATGACGGCACAGGTCAGATCCCAGTCGTTGTTCAGCCCGCCGCTTTGTTTGACCACCGCCAGGTCGGAAAGCTCAAACAGCGGTTGCGGCAATTTTTCCCATGAACGGGCGGGTTGGAAGAATAGTTTGGTGGCCTGGCGAACAACATCCCGGTAGGAGCCGGAAACATCGATGATGACGCCGTCCATGTCGAATATGATGAGGTTTTTGGGTGTCATAATTTCTTTCCCAATCTTTGGGGCATATCGATATCAAATTAGGCTTCAACAGCTAGTGTTTAGTGTTTGGTTTTTGGTGTTTAGTTTGAAACATCTGAGTTATCCGAAAACCATACCAAACACCAAACACGAAATACTAAACACTATCCTATTCCAAGCACATCCAAAATTTCCGAAGTAGAAGAGATAAAGCGATAATTTTTATGTTGATACTTCGTTTTCTTTTGGCCGGTTCTATCCATCAGCACCGCAATCTTAGCCCAATCCAGCAGCGGAATGTCCGTATAGCCATCACCGACCGCGACGGCCTCAGCGGCGGAAACCCCCCTGCGTTTCAGCCATTTTACCTTGTCCTCCGGGTTGGGCACGTGCAATGTCATCCCGTTGATGAGACCCCGGCTGACCTTGAACCGGTTGCCGGCGATGCTCTCAAAACATCCCCCCAGACCCGCGCAGGCCAGGGTGCGTTCGCTCAGATCGGCGGTGCCGCAGCTTAAAACCACCATGCGGTAGTTTAAAGCCCGGAGGCGCATGATCGTCTGACGGTCCTGGTTCGGGATTCTATCGGATAGTCGCCGGCCGATTTGATCCATGACAGCCGCCGGTGTGCCCCGCATCAATCGGATGTAAAAACGCTTGAATGTCTTGCGCAGCATTTGGCGGCGGTCGGCGGCGATCATTAACCGCGCGACGGCACGCACCGGAAGGGACGGCCTTGGCGTGATCTCGTCCAGTTTGTGCAGCAACATGGTCTGCTCGCTGTCATAGGGAGAAAGGGGCAGCAGGGTGCCGTCAAAATCCCATATGATCGTGGTTGTCTTCATCGTTTGGCCAACGCTTCTATCATAAAAATGTTAGCCACGACAAGAAATATAAAAGCTCGAAGCTAAAGGCTCAAAGCGCAAAGTGGTATTTCAGAAAAAAAGTTGGATCGGACTGGACATATCTGATGTCCGCATGGTGTATTGACATCTGCTTTCAGTTGTTGACCATGAGCCGATCCATTTTAATGCGATTCGTCATGGTGCGGCGGCAAGCAGCACCAAAAACATAAAGTCGATGACATGGTGGGAGCGGCTTTCGAGCCGCGATTTGCCCTTACGATGTTATTCAGATCGCGGCTGGCCCCGCCGGGTCGGGATGCAAGCAAAAGCCGCTCCCACCCGTCTCATTACAGGTGCCTGCAAAGGGACGAAGGTCTAATCAATTTTTAATTTGACATTTGGGATGAAAGTTGTTTTGGTGAAGCTGTTTTGAGCCCTTTGCGACTCATGCCATGCATTTCCATATGGTTTTCTTCAATCCGGTAATCGATTTAGCATTTTTCTACCATCCAACCCTAATAAAAGGAGGGAAGTCATCATGAAAAAGGTAATTGTTGCTGCATTGATCATTGCCACCGTAATGGTTTTTGCTGTTAATCTGTATGCGGCCGAAGAGTTGTCTCTGCTGACCTGGAAAGGCTATGCGCCGCAGAACCTGGTCGAAAAATTTCAAAAAGAAACCGGCATTACCGTCAAAGTCACCTATTCCAACAACGAGGAGATGATTGCCAAACTGCGGGCCACCCGCGGTGCCGGGTTCGATCTGGCCCAGCCCAGCCAGGACCGCATCGCCTCCGTCCAGGAGAAGTATAAACTTTACCAGCCCATCGATCTCTCCAAGGTCAATACCGATCAACTGATCGAGAGCATGGTGAAGTCTGTAGAAATGAGTACCATGGTCGGCGGGCAGCCCCATGCAGTGCCTTTTTGCTGGGGGACTTCCGGTTTGGTGGTCAATAAAAAGTTTGCGCCCAAAGCCAACGATTACTCCGACATCTTGAATGCCATGTATAAAGGCCGTATCAGCTATCGCCTCAAAAGACCGACGCTGATTGCGCTGGCATTTGCCATGGGGGAGAATCCTTTCGCCAAGTATGGTGATGCCGTTGCTTACGAGGCCCTCATGGAAAAAGTCGGGCAGGCCATGATCGACGGCAAGCCTTTTGTAAAAAATTACTGGACCAACGGCGACGCTCTTTTGCAGTCGATGCGTTCGGGCGAAGTACATGTGGCCATGGCCTGGGATAACGGCGGCTGGAAACTGCATGCTGAAAATCCCAACATCGACTTTGTGGCCCCGCGCAGCGGTGCGCTGGGCTGGATTGATACCTTTGCCATTCCGGCGAAGGCTAAAAACGTGGAAGCTGCTTATAAATGGATTAATTTCATGCTGAAAGCCGAAAATGCAGCCGTTTTTACCAATGCTGAAAAGTACGGGACGGCTTCCAGGGGGGCGATTCAGTTCCTGGATGCTGAAATAAAGAGCAATTTTCAGCGCTGCTTCCCCCTTGCGGATATCGCCAATATCAAATGGTATCCGCCGGTACCGGCGAAGCTCGAAGAAATTGAAGGCAAAATCCTGGACAGGGTCAAAGCCGCCCAGTAGTCGATCTGAATATTTGTAGTTTTAACTACCAGATCTTTTCAACACGAAAACACGAAATTTAGAAAGCACGAAATGCAACAACTATTTCGTGTTTTCGTACTTTCGTGTTTTCGTGATTATACCATGCGGTTATTCCAGGCCAGACAGGGTAGGCAATAATGCAGATTGATTTATCAGTGCAACAGGTCACCAAAACGTTTAAAGATTTCGTTGCGGTGGACAATGTGTCATTTGAAGTGCCGGATGGTCAGTTCTTTTCCATTCTGGGCCCATCGGGCTGCGGCAAGACGACCCTGCTGCGCATGATTGCCGGCCTGACGCAACCCACCAGGGGCGACATCGAGATACGCGGCCGGAGTATGCTGGGCATTGCACCCAACAAGCGGCCCGTCAACCTGATTTTTCAGCACCTGGCGTTATTCCCGATGATGAATGTGGCGCAGAATGTTGCCTTTGGATTAAAACGGCGCAGGGAAGCCAATGCGGTTATTGAAAAGAAGGTTGAGGCCATTCTGGAAAGGGTGGAGCTGGCGGGATTTGGCGAAAAGCAAATCGACCAGCTGTCCGGTGGGCAGAAACAGCGGGTGGCGATTGCCCGCTGCCTGGTGCTCGAACCCACCGTCCTGCTGCTGGATGAGCCCCTGGGGGCGCTGGATTTAAAGCTCCGGGAGCAAATGAAAGTCGAGTTGAAAAAGCTGCAGGCTAAAGTCGGCACGACCTTTGTCTATATCACCCACGACCAATCCGAAGCCCTGGTCATGTCCGATCATGTCGCGGTGATGAATCAGGGGGTGTTTGAGCAGGTCGATACGCCGCAGAATTTATACAATGATCCGCAGACACCTTTCGTGGCCCAGTTTGTGGGCGATAACAACGCCTGGTCGGGCAAGATCCGGCGCAGCGATGGCAAGATTGCTGAAATCGAGACCTCCGGGGGGCATGTGTTCCGCTCCCAGCTGCGCGGGCCCCTGGCACCGGGCACGGCGGTTGATCTGTTCCTGCGACCGGAAGCCATGCTGATTCAGCCCGATCCAGGTCTTTCCGGGTTGAATCGATTTGAGGTCGTCGTCAAGGACATTCTTTTTGACGGCGCCAACAGCAGATTGTTGGCCCACCCCCCGGAGACGGACATGGAGCTGTTGATTGCCCTGCCGCAAACCCGGCAGTTCGATTTTATCAGAAAGAACGACAACATTGAAATCGGGTGGAACGAAAAATCAGGTATCTGTTTTGCTAGAGACAAGAAAACGTAGCCGGACAAAAACCCAATAACCTTTCCGTTGTGTTAATTTTAAAACACAGATACCTGAGATTTGGGATTTTAGATTTCGGATTTCGGATTGACCAAAGGAATGCTGTCGATTTTTTTTAACTTTTGCTGATCAACTGGCGCTCGATGGGCTTAATCCTGTAGTGAGCGGCCATTTTTGCCAAGAGACTGAATCCTCCCCAGTTCGTCATTCCGGCGAAAGCCGGAATCCAGAAATAGCGGGATTTCTTGGATGCCGGATCAAGTCAGGCATGATGAAACCGAACTTTAGGCAAGGCTGTTAAAGCATCGTCAACAAAGCCATTAATTAATCAAATTGGCTGTTTAGGCTGCCAGCGGCCGAACCGCGGGCTGAAACCTGACACCTGAAAACTTACTTATCATGACCAACAACAAACGCTGGGCACTGTTATTTTTCCTATCACCGGTCCTGTTGTGGCTGGTGGTATTGATTGTTCTGCCGCACATTGATCTGCTGATCATGTCGTTTCGCACCGAAGCCGATGACGGGCAGATGGTGTGGAGCCTGACCAATTATTTGAGCTTTTTTGAAGAACCCATCTACTGGCTGACCTTTGTGCGCACCGCCCTTTACTCGATTCTGGTCACCTTCCTGACCCTTGTGATCGCCCTGCCGCTTGCTTTCTACATAACCAAAGTGGTGGCTCCTAAGTTCCAGGGCTTTCTGCTGGTGTTGCTCTTGCTGCCCTTCTGGGTCAGTGAGCTGGTCCGGGTGTACGGCTGGATGATCCTGCTGCGCGAAAGCGGGGTCATCAACCATTTTTTGCTCAAGCTGGGCGTTTTGCAGCAGCCGGTTGAAATGCTGTATCGGGACAGCACCATGATCCTGGGGCTGGTTTACACCTCGATGCTGTTTATGGTGGTTCCCATCGTTTCGGTGCTGGAAAGCCTGGACGACAGCCTGATCGAAGCGGCCTACGATCTGGGTGCCAATATGTGGAGCATTTTGTTCAAAATTATTATCCCCCATGCCACCCCCGGGATTGTGTCCGGTTCGATCGTGGTGTTTATGCTGACCCTGGGGAACTATCTAACGCCTAATTTGATGGGCGGCAAGAACTCCCTCTGGTTCACGGAGCAGATTTACAACCAGTTCATCGCCAGTTTTAACTGGAACCAGGGATCGGCCTTCGGCTTTTTGCTGCTGGCGCTCTCATCGCTGGTTGTCTGGCTGGGATTGAAACTGACCCGCCAGAACCTGCAAAAGGTGGTGCAATGATACGGACGCTGCCGACTTCCAAAACCTATAGCCGTCTGTTCACCGCTTATGTGATCCTGTATTTTATTTTTCTGTTTGCCCCCCTGCTGATCACCTGCGTGCTGGCATTTAACGATTCCCAGTTTCCGTCTTTGCCCTGGAAAGGGTTTACCCTGGACTGGTTTACGGCCAACTCCGAGAAGCGGGTCGGCATTTTTCATGATCAAATCAACCTGGACAGCATCTGGGTCAGTTTCCAGGTGGCCTTTTTCGTGACCCTGCTGTCGACCGCGGTGGGAACCTGCGGTGCGTTTTTGTTCGAGCAGGAAGATTTCCGCTTCAAACAACTGCTTTATTTTTTGATGCTGGCCCCCCTGGTGATCCCGGGAGTGATTCTCGGAATCTCGATTCTGTTGCTCAGCAATACCCTGGGAACATACTTCGAAACCAGCTGGAACCTGGATTTCGAGCTGTTTCGCCCCGGCTTCTGGCTGGTGGTGCTGGGCCAGTTTTCATTTATCGCCACCCTGGTGACCCTGGTGGTATCCGCCCGGCTGCGCAAATTTGACCGCACCCTGGAAGAGGCCGCCCTGAACCTGGGGGCCAACCGAATGGAAGTCATCTGGCATATTACGTTGAAGTTCTTACGACCGGCTATCATCGGGGCTGCGGCGGTGGCCTTTCTGATGTCCTTTGAAAATTTTAACACCACCCTGTTTTTGGTGGGCCACGAAGCCACCCTGCCGATCAATCTGTATCTTCAGGTCAGAGACGGCAGCACCCCTGTGATCAATGCCATATCCTTTCTGCTGATTGTGGGCACTTCCCTGATCGCCCTGGCCAATTTGTATCTCAGCCGCAAGGCTGAGTGAATGCATGCGTTCCGATCCTGAAGCCGGATACACTGCTCCCGGACGGATGTCAGCAGGCACCGTCTAAAACCGCTTTGCAGATTCGGCCTCGGTCCTTCCCCAGCCGCATGATGGCTCCCGCGAGAGACGGCCAATAAACACTCCCATGCCGCTAACTAAAGGGCCATTCTTTGCCGCCGCCTGGCTGCAACCGGCAAGGGGCACGCAGCACGCAAGGCCATTGAAGAGACTTTTGTTCCGCGGTTCGTAACCTGCCGGAGGATTGAAGCTTGCAATTTCATACTAGACCGATTACAGATGAAAAAACGCCAACCTCAGTTAAGTCGAACACGAAAGATGGATGCCGCAATGACGAAAGACAGCCTTCCACCCACCCATGACGTGGTGGTCAGAGACCAGAACAATAAGGAACGCAAAGTTGCGATTCCGGGGGAGTCCCCCCTGACGATTAGGCTTGACCGCCGGGAACTGGTGACCATTATGACCCTTGGCACGCACCCCCGGGAACTGGTGCTGGGTTTCATACGCAATCAGGGGCTGATTGAAGACATCGCCGATATCGAATCGGTGAACATAAACTGGGAAACCGAGACGGCCGATATCCGGGTAAAGCCGGGCAAAGGGCTCAACGGCATCAGCGAGAAATTGTCGAGACGAACCGTCACCAGCGGATGTGGCGGCGGTACACTGTTTGCCCAGAATATGGATGAGCTCTATGAATTGAAGCTACCCCAAATCAAGATTCGGCAATCCACCATATATGCCCTGCTAAAGCAACTCAAAAAATACAATTTTATCTATCGACAGGCCGGTTCAGTTCACGGGTGCGGCCTTTGTAACACGTCCGATATCTTGTTTTTTTATGAGGACGTCGGCCGGCACAATGCGGCCGATACCGTCGCCGGCAGAATGTGGCTTGACGGCATCGCCGGCGGCGACAAAATTTTGTATACCACCGGCCGACTTACCTCTGAAATCGTGATAAAGGCGGCCATGATGGGCATCCCCGCCCTTTTGTCCCGCTCAGGTGTGACCCAGATGGGCCTGGAGCTCGCCCAGGACCTGGGCATTGCCTTAATTGCGCGGGCGAGAGCCAAAAAGTTTTACGTCTACAATGCCGCTGAAAGCGTTATTTTCGATGAGCCCCAACCGTAACGGGCCGCTTGGATTCGCGCACCGACCCTTTAAGATTCAAAAAATAAAATAATTACAAGCAGATATCTGTCGATACATCGGAACGGCGTTAGCGGGGTAGAACTGACCGCAATGGATTTTTTCCTTGACACGTAACTACAAAGTAGCTACATAGTAGTCACATCGTAGTTACGACAACCCTCATCCAACAGGTGAAGGCCATGAGGCGTGTTAAGCCTGCAACCCCATCAATCCATATGCTTGCCGCGGATGTCACGATGTTAGAAGGGAAAACAAATGAGGTATGCAGAGACCGGATTTAATTTGGAAATCGATCTATCCCGGGGAAGTGTCGAAAGGGTGGCGACCGATCCCAACCTAACCCGGCTTTATCTGGGGGGGCAGGGTACGGCCGGAAAAATACTCTGGGATCGTGTCCCGCCGGATATCGAGCCCTTTTCCCCCGACAATCTCCTGGTCTTCAGTGCCGGTCTTTTGCTCGGCACCCCTGTGCCCGGTGCCAATCGCACGGCAGTTGACACGTTTTCACCACAGACGGACCGCTATTCGCACTCATTGTTTGGCGGATTTTTCGGAGCGGAACTGAAGTATGCCGGGTACGACAAAATAATCATTCGCGGTAAGGCCTCTGGACTGGTTTATATATGGATCCACAATGACAGGGTCGAAATACGGCATGCCACTCACCTCCAGGGCAAAGGCGCCCTGGAAACGGCGGCCCTCATAAAGGAGGAGCTGGGGCAAACCGAAGCCCAGGTGGCTGCGATCGGCTTGGCGGGTGAAAACAGAGTGTATATGGCAACCATCGAACACGCGAACTCCAGCGCCTCGCGCGGGGTGGGCGTGATCATGGGCGATAAGCGCTTAAAGGCCATCGCCGTACGAGGCACCCGGGACATCAATGTTGCCCACCCGGCTGAACTGTATAACATCTGCCCCCCCATGTACCAGGAAATCTATGACAACCCGCAATGCGGAGACCCGATGGCCCACGAGGACGACGAAGAGTTCCACGTCGACAACTTTGCATGGGGCCATGCGCGCAAGCGGGTGAAAGGCTTTTGGAGTAAGGAACGGGAAGAAAAATGGAAGGCGATTACCGAAAGCGTGAGGTTGCGATGGACCGGTTGCTATAACTGTCCCAAGGATTGCCATCAGGCGATTAAATACCCGGGCCGGCATCCCTATTTTCAGAAATGCTACAGCAAGCTCACCTATGCCATGGCCGCTTTCGAGGAGCTGGAGTTTAATTACAACATCCTGGGCCTAACCCAGGAATATGGATTGGACGGTTTCTCCACACCGCAAGTTCTGGCCTTTGCCGTTGAGCTTTACGAAGCCGGGATTTTAACCGACAGCGATCTGCCGGATTTTCCGTCCGATGGTGCGGGCCGGTTCTTCTACCTGGTTGAAAGAATTGTTCGACGGGAAGGCATCGGCGATGTGCTGGCCAACGGTGTTTATCATGCCGCCCGCCAGATCGGCAACGGGGCCGAAGAATACGACCACAATACCATGAAAAAATTCGAGCAGGTGCCCCTTAAGCTGGGAATGATCAACTATCCCTATTTCCTGATGTATGCCACGGGTGAAAAAATGAACATCACCCAGATTGAGGGTTCTTACCCCCAGGTGCCCATTGCGGATCGGAAAGAAAGAGAAAAATTTGTCAAAGGCTGGGATGCTGCACCGGAACGGTTTAAAAAATGGTTTATGGAATGGGAGCCGCGGACCCATCCAACTGTTGAAGCGGCCGTCAACATTTGTGACTGGAATGAAACCATGCATTACATCGATGACGCCATCGGGACCTGCGCCTTTCTGTCGTCGTTCCGGGGCCAGTTCGGCGGGAGAACACCGTATCATATTTATAATTTACCGGTTTTCATCTCCCATGCCAGCGGAATTGACCTGGACAGCGACGGGTTGTGGGAGATTGCCAGGAGAAACCGCAATTTGATTCGGGCCCTTAATATCAGAAGGGGCTTGAGAAGAGAGGATGAGAAGCCGCCTGAGGACCACTGGAAGAAAAGAGACCCTGAGATGGAAACCAGGCTGCTGGACGCCTACTATGAATTCAAGGGCTGGAATAAGGACGGCATTCCCACCAAAGAGACCCTGGACGCTCTGGGTTTGGATTTCGTGAGCGAAGATTTCCTGGAACGGGGGATCTTGACCACCCGGAAGGCGAGGCCCGCTAATGAGGCTTCGGCGGGTGAAGGGCAGGACTGAAGAAAAGGGAGCTGTAACCGTGACGAATGGGCCACAAAAAAGAGCTGTTAAAGGCATAAAAGTTGATGTTGATAAATGCATTGGCTGCCGCGCATGCGAGGTCGCCTGCTCCGCATTTCACGCCAGCCCGAAATACAGCAGCACGAATCCGGCCCGATCCCGGATTCGGGTCGTAATAGATGAACTCAACGATGCTTACGTCCCGGTACGCGCCACTGATTTTACTTCAGCCGAATGTACCGGCAGACATGCGTATACGATTACCGGCAAGCAATACAGGGAATGCATCTTTTGCGGGGTTTCCTGCCCGGCGAGGGATCTTTTCAGAGAACCCGATTCCGGCCTTCCCTTGAAATGCGATATGTGTGAAAACGATCCCCCTTTGGAAGAACCCATGTGTGTTCAGGCGTGCCCCCATGACGCCTTGATCTATGAAGAAAGGGAAGAGGCAGGCGATGCAGCAGAGGTGCGCGATGAGTTGGAGATCGGTTTGGAGGCCCTGTCAAAAAAACATGGCAGACAGAAGGTGATCGATGCCCTGGCGCGGATGTCCAAATCGAAAAGAGGCGCATCATAACCGTTCCGGGTTC
>JAFDCJ010000298.1 GCA_019312835.1 Deltaproteobacteria bacterium | reverse complement strand
CCTGGTTTATTCCAGTCAAGAATTTTTTTAATACTTTCCCGCGAAGCGGGGAAAGAATATTTTTTATATAGCTTCAGTCACTGAGAATGTCACCTTAACCAACCCTGGTGTTTGAGAGTCTCAACAGAGCTCTAACCTTGCTTCATTGGGTCTAGGTGACGGCGGGGAGCCGTGAAAGCTCTGCGGGAAGGTTGGTAATTATTACCACCTTAACGGCACAAATGATGGTCTCCCCGCCTTCACACAACTTAAGCTGCTAACTTGTAATGATACTTACTACTATAATCTTGCACATACTCGCTGTTATCGCGAACAACGGCAAAGATAATCCCCAGAAGCTTTCTGGAGATGGCAACCAATGCCTTCATCTTGAGCATGCCTCTGGCCAACATTTGTTGGTACTTCTCATGCATGATCCCTTTGGATTTAACCGTATTAATGGCCGCAAAAAACAGCAACCTTCTCATCAGCGGCCGACCTCGCTTGGAGATCCGGCGCTGACCCTTGTGCCGACCGGAACTGATCTCATAAAGATCAAGACCGGCCAACTTCATTACCTCAGAGATCGTATCAAATTTATTAAAATCAGCCACCTCACCTATCAGTCCGGCGGCGGTAACAGTGCCGATGCCTTTAATCGACAGGATGCTGCTACTATAGGCGATGTGCTGAAGGTTCTCGGCCATCTGATGCTCAAGATTATCAATAAAACGATTCTCATTTTCGATTCTGTGATTCAGATGCTCAATTTCCAAAAGGATACTTTCTTTGCCCTCATTAATCCCAACCGAGTTTTTGGCCGCAGCCACAAGTTGTTGCGCCCGTTCATGGCCCAACCGGCCTCGGCTGATTTTGTTCATTTTTGTCGCCAAAGCCTCAACACCCATGGCACAAATACTCTCGGCAACGGGATGATGCGTGATCAGATAGGCTGCTGTTTTGGTTGTAACACCTTTCATGATGGACAAAAACTCAGGGAAAATAACAAAAATCAAATCCTGAAGCTGATTGATTGTCGCGGTACGCTGTTTAAGCGCGCGCTCCCTGGCCTGGGTCAGTCGCCGCAGATGCGCAGCCGAACCTTCGGGAACAACCAGCGTCAAGGCATGGCCAAGGCAGATGACATCGGCAATCACCCGTGGGTCTTTTTTGTCGGTCTTGTTCGGAGAGTTGCCGGTAAGCTCCTTGACTCGTTTGGTATGCACCGGGTTGACCTGAACCAGCTCGACATCTTTTTTTCTCAGAAAATGGAAAAGTGGCTCGGCATAAGGACCGGTAGATTCAAAGCCAATCACGATTCGTTCAAGTCCTTGTTTGTTTTTAAACTGACAAAGTTTTTGCCAAAATGCGTTAAAGCTTTTCTTGGAATTGTAAAACGCAAAGGGCTTAACATCGTTTCCGTTCGGCGCTCTAAAATAACCATATTGAACATTTTTGCCGATATCCAGAGCGGCTATGACGGTTTTGTCGTTGATTTTTTTAACTTTTTTTGTTTTAGTCGATTCCATGGCTATGCTCCTCTTCTGATTCCGGATTACCAACCAACCTATTGTAACTGGAACCAGAATGAGTATAGCCTTTTTAATTTCAACTCAAGGCTTACTACAATATAGCAAGCTCTGCGCCTCGAGCGGGTGATAACGCGCGGGCGGTGAAGTCGTAATTAATCGCCAGCGAATTTAGGTATGACTATGCACACCACCAGGAACATACCGCTGCATCTGGCGGCTCTGGCAATCGCCCTGCTGCCCCACATTCCGCGGCTGCCGCCGTGGGTGGTGTTCTGGTGCGCAATTGCCTGGGGTTATATGCTGGCCGTGGCCAAATTTCACCGGCCGATGCCCGGCAAAGCCCTGCGCCTGTTCTTGACCCTCGGGGGCGTGCTGGCTGTCTTGCTGTATAACGGCTTCAGCCTGGACAGATATTCCAGTGTAAGCCTGCTGTGGATCATGGCAAGTATCAAGCCCATGGAAATCAGGACCTACCGCGATGAAATGGTCACGATTTTTCTGAATTATTTCCTGGCTATCGCCTGTCTGTTTTTTTCCAGCAGTTTTTCGGTTGGCCTTTACATGCTGTTTTCCATCTGCGTAACGACGGCGGTTTTGATCCACATGCATCAATCCCGCCAGCGATTCAAAGGCAGTCTGGGACTGTCGGCAACCTTGATACTGAAAGCCCTGCCCTTCACCCTGATTCTCTTTATGGTATTTCCCAGAATGGACGGCAGTTTGTGGGGCATGCGCAGCCCGGCCACTGCCCAAAGCGGTTTTTCCGATCGCCTGATGCCGGGATCCGTCACCCGTCTGGTGCGCAACAAGGCGATTGCCTTCCGGGCAGAGTTTGACGGCCGGATACCGGCGCCGGATCGTCTTTACTGGCGTGGTCTGGTATTCTGGCTTTTTGACGGTCAGTCATGGCAGCACAGCAAAAACAGCCTCTACGTCCACCCACGGCTCAAAGGCAAAGATTTGGTGGGCTATACCATTACCCTGGAACCTCACAATCAGCGCTGGTTGTTTGCCCTCGATCTGCCGTATAAATTCGGATCCAGGACCCTGTTGCTGTCGGATTACACCCTGACGTCACGCTGGATCATCCGGCAACGCATCCAATACCGGGCCACCTCCTATCTGGCGTACAATACCGGACCGTTGCTGACATTGGAGTCGGCCGCTTTGCAGATCCCCTGGGATACGAACCCCCGGGCGGCGGCCCTGGCCCGCGGCTGGCGGGCAGAGGCCACTTCCCCGGCCGGTGTCGTTCAGGCGGCCCTGGGGTATTTTAAAAGCAACGACTTCAGCTACTCGCTGAATCCACCGCCGCTGGGGGTTGACGCCATCGACGATTTTCTTTTCAAAACCCGCAAAGGGTATTGCGAGCACTATGCATCGGCTTTCGCTTATTTAATGCGAGCCGCCGGTATTCCGGCCCGTGTGGTGGCCGGCTATTTGGGCGGCGAGCTCAACCCCTATGGCAACTATCTCATCATCCGCCAATCCGATGCCCATGTCTGGGTGGAGGTATGGCTGCCGGGCAAAGGTTGGATGCGGATCGATCCCACCCTGTCGGTGGCACCGGCAAGAGGCGCCCAGGGTGCCGCGGCGGCCCTGCCGGCCGAGGAACGATCAGACCTGCGCTCTTTTTATGGTGAAACTTACGGGCTAAAACTCGCGCTGGGCTGGGATGCGATCAACAATCAATGGAACAAGTGGGTGCTGGGCTATTCCAATTATTCACAGCGCTCGCTCTTTGCCAAGATCGGCCTGAAGACCGGGACCTGGACGGGAAGGGCCAAAATTATGATACTCGTCAGCGGCACCATAAGCGTGCTGTTTCTGCTGCTTTTTTTCAGGATCAAGGGACGGCGCCCCCCCGGGACAATCGATTACACTCAACAAGTCTATTTGAAATTCTGTCAGAAACTTGATCGAGTCGGTGTGGCGCGAAGGCCGTCCCAGGGGCCGCTCGATTATGCCGAGACGGCCATCGCCTTGCGCAACGACCTTAAAGCCAGCATCCTGGACATCGTCAAACTCTATATTTCTTTGCGTTACGCCGGCAATGATAGTAGGGATGATGTCCGGCGGTTGAAAGTACTTGTAAGGCAGTTTAGACCGTGATGGTTAAAATATGAAGTATTAGATTAGAGCGACTAGATTCTTGGCAGGACGGTGACATTGGCTACAGGGCTTCAGGTCAACCAGCGTTTACGGCGCTTGTAGTGCTTGACATCGCGATAGCTTTTCTTTTTGCCCACCTCGGTCAGCCCGAGATAGAATTCTTTAACGTCGGCATTTTCCCTGATCTTTTCCACCGTGTCATCCAGCACTATCCGGCCGTTTTCCATGACATAGCCATGATCGGCGATGCTGAGCGCCAGCCGGGCGTTTTGTTCAACCAGCAGGATACTGACCCCCTCCTCCTGATTGATGCGCCGGATAATATCAAAGATTTCACCGACCAGCATCGGTGACAGGCCCATGGACGGCTCATCCATCAGGATGAGCTTCGGTGATGCCATCAAGCCGCGCCCGATGACCAGCATCTGCTGCTCGCCACCGCTGATATAGCCGGCCAGGACTTTACGACGCTGGTGAAGCCGGGGAAAATAGTCATACACGGCGCCAAGGTCCTGTTTCATGCGGGCCTTGTTTTTGACGGTATGGCCGCCGGCAATCAGGTTTTCTTCAACCGTCAGGTCCTCGAAAACCCGCCGCCCCTCCATGACTTGAAAAATGCCCATCCGGACAAGTTCTTCGGGATAAAGCCTGTCGATGCGTTTGCCCATAAATCGGATCTGGCCGTCGGTCACCTCACCGTTTTCGGATTTCAAAAGTCCGGATATGGCCTTCAGAGTTGTGGTTTTGCCGGCGCCGTTATTTCCCAGAATGGTAACGATCCGGCCTTCGTCGACCTTGAGTGACATGCCTTTCAAAACCAGGATGACATTGTGATAGATCACTTCGATGTTGTTGACTTCAAGTAGGGGTTCCATCATCACCCATTAAAATCGTTGCACTGCAGTTTATCTAACTTCCTTTAGACAGATTTACCGCTACAAGGTTTCAGGTGTCAGCGTCAGCCCTTGCTGTTGCGCACAGGAGACTATGGCAGGACGTAATCTGGCTTTCAATCAATCTGGCCGCTTCGGCGGTAAGAAACAGTTCTTTTACCTGACACCTGAAACCTGACACCTGACACCAGGCGCGTTTGAATTATCGAGTATCAACTTTTAAACAAAACCGTGGGTACTCTATAAGCGTTTAACATAAAAATTAGGCATCCAGCCGCGAATAGGTCTTGTCTTCCTCGCCCAGATAGGCCTTGATAACGTGCTCATTATGTCTGATATCGGCCGGGTCTCCTTCGGCGATTTTTAGGCCGAAGTCCAGGACGCACACCCGGTCGGAAATATCCATCACCACGCCCATATCGTGTTCGATTAAAATAATGGTGACGTCCCATTCCTCCTTGATGTCCAGCACAAAGCGGGCGATATCTTCAGTTTCCTCCAGATTCATCCCGGCGCAGGGCTCGTCCAGAAGAAGTATTCTGGGGCGCATGGCCAGGGCCCGGGCAATCTCCACCCGTTTTTGGAGGCCGTACGGCAGCGTGTGAACCGCCTGTTTGCGAATGTGCTCAATTTCGAGAAGATCGATGATTTTTTCTTCAATGTGCCGGCGAAACGCCATCTCCTCCCGGCGGGCCTTACCGAAATAAAGCCCCCCTGACAATACGCCGGATTTCAGGTGGACATGGCCACCGAGCTTGATATTATCCAACACCGTCATGTGTGCGAACAGCTCAACGTTTTGAAAGGTGCGGGCGATGCCGAGACCGGCGATTTTGTGGGCTTTGAGTTCGGTAATGTCTCGGCCTTCGAAGATGATCCGGCCCTTCTCCGGCTGGTAAAAGCTGTTGATGCAGTTCAACAGGCAGGTTTTGCCCGCGCCGTTGGGCCCGATGATGGAGAAGATCTCGCCTTTTTTGACGCCGGTGCTGACACCGGAAAGCGCTTTTAAACCGCCAAAACTCAGGTGGATGTCTTCGATTTGCAGCTGGTATTCGGATGCTTTGTTCATGATTTTAAAGTTAGTCGTTATGGGTTATTCGTTAGGAATGGAAATCGAGATAGAATAGGCCTCAACCCCTATTAACGAATAACAGATAACTAATAACGGTGGCAGCCGTCAGGCTTCCACCCGCTTGACCATCACCCGGGTCTTCATTCGATAGGCCGACCCGTCCTGATATTTGATGTCGGCTTCGATATCGAGTTCTTCCCGATCGCCGTAAAGGGCTTCCACCAGATCCATATAGCGTTCGATGACGAATTTGCGCCGTACTTTGCGGGTACGGGTCAGCTCCTCGTCATCGGCGTCCAGTTCCTTGTATAAAAGAACAAAGCGCCTGATTTTCGCCACCCGGGGCAGCGACTGGTTGGTTTTGGCGACCTCCCGGGCGATGAGCTCGTAGACCGCCTTTTTTTGGGAAAGGTCGGTGAAAGTGGTATAGGCGATCTGGTTGTTTTCCGCCCATTTACCCACGTTGCCGGCATCGACGGAAATCATGGCGGTAATGTAAGGTTTTTCCTGGCCGATGATCACGGCGTCCATAATAAACGGGGAAAACTTCAATTTGTTTTCGATCAGCTGGGGTGAAAACCGGCTGCCATCGGACAACTTCATCACATCGGCCATGCGGTCGATGATGATGACATGGCCGTCATCATCGATCACGGCGGCGTCGCCGGAATAAAACCAGCCGTCCCGGAGCGCTTTGGCGCTGGCTTCCGGATTTTTATGATAGCCCTTGAAAACGGTAGCGCCTCTGGTAAGCAACTCGCCCGTATCCGTGGTCTTGACTTCAATTTCCGGCAGGGGCACACCGACGGTGTCAAGGCGAATGTCGTCGGTGCGATGGATAATGGTGGCAGCGGTGGTTTCGGTGGCCCCGTAGGCCTGCTTGATTTTTAACCCGAGGGCCAGAAACATTTTGAATATCTCCGGTCCCAGCGGCGCGCCGCCGGTGTAGGCGTGGTGCAGCCGGGTTAAACCGAAATAATTGTTAAGCGATCGGAACAGGATCAAATAGGCCAACCCGTTGACCAGGCGCCAGCCGATGCCCGGTTTCTTTTTCTCGAGGATAAAATCTGCCATGCGGTAGCCGACCGGTAAAAACGTCCGATACACAAGCCGTTTGATCCAGGCGGCCTCCTGGATTTTGACCTGGATATCCGAGCAGATCTTCTCCCAGATCCTGGGGGGGGCCAGCAGGATATGGGGCCCGATTTCGCGGATGTTTTCCTGGACGGTTTCGACTTTTTCGGGAAAATTTACCGCAAAGGCTTTATAAATGGGCCAGTAGACGCCGAATTCCTGCTCGCCGATCCAGGCAAAGGGAAGAAAGGAAACGTATTCAAAGTCGTCCCGCGCCGCATCCACCCGATCCTGCAGGCGGGCCACTGCGACCATGTTGTCCTGGGTTATCATGCTGCCCTTGGGAAGCCCGGTGGTGCCGGAGGTGTAATTGATCATGCCGACATCCTCCGGGGCCACAGCGGCAATCATCTCGTCGAACAGTTCGGGCCGGTCGGCCGCCAGCTCCCGGCCCAGCTTCTCGATGTCCTTGAAATAGGCCAGAATGGGATCATCATAATGGCGCATGCCCTTGGGATCATCCACGATCACTTTTTTCAATCCGGGACAGGCTGATTTGAGCTCCAGGACTTTGTCGGCCTGCTCCTGGTCGCCGGCCACCACATAAACCGCATCCGAATGGTTGATGATATATTCCACCTGGTCCAGGTGGCTGTCGGGATATATGCCGACGATGGCCCCGCCCAGCGCCTGGGCGGCCAGCTCGGCATACAGGCCCTGGGGACGATTATCCCCGGCATAGGCAACCTTGTCACCGCGGTTGAAACCGAGCTGGTGCAGCCCCAGCGCAAAATCACGCACGTGTCCGTAGTAGCCCTGCCAGGTGGTGGACTGCCAGATGCCGAACTCTTTTTCACGGATGGCCACCCGGCTGTGCCCGTAACGCTCGGCATTGCGCTTGAGCAGTGCTGGAAGTGTCGAATAAGCTGTCATGGATCCTTCGATCTCAATTTCTTCCAACCTGTAACTTGAGTTGGCAATTAGACTGTTCTTGCTAAGACGCAGGTGCGTAAATAAGATTGTGCTTTTAGTCTTTCCACCACCCGCTTCGCTCGAGACACAGAGTACACGGAGAGATGGAATTTTTCCCGGGCGGGAGACAACGCCCGGGAAAAGTGCCGGCCGCTTCGCGGCATGATAAGTAACCGCTTAAATGCACAGACTGCTTGATAATCATGGAACTTCGTCGACAGGGCGTAATCTATTTGTCCGCCCGCCGTCTCCCGGGCGGACAAAAGAATTGTTTTCTCTGTGCTCTCCGTGCCTCCGTGGTGAATATAATGCTGCAACACCCGTGTAAATGCACCTTGCCGTCATGCGTTATGGGCGCTAATCCGTACGGATCCAGTCCGAGATCGGCTCGAAGACCTTTTTGCCGACATTGGCCTTGTAAACGCGCCCCATGGGGATCTTGTTGTTGATCACCGTGATCGGCGCCATCAGTCCGCCGACATCGAAATCCTTGATGGACTGCAGGGCCTTGACCAGACCGTCCCCGCTCAGATCACCGGCTTTATACGCCCGCTTGAGGCATTCCACAAACACCTGCCCGGTGAAAAACCCCTGCATGTAGGAGGTCGGCCGGTAGTCGACGTCGGGATGGTGCTTCTGGTTCCAGGCCCGGATCTTCTGGATCATGGGAATATCCTCCTGGTAGTAAAAGGCATAGGGCATGACCCCCAGGTAGCCTTCGGCCAGAGGGCCCATTTTATCCAGCAGCATCTTGTGGGTGCCCCAGTGGGTGCCCATGAATTTTACCTTCAAGCCGTAGTCGCGGGCCTGTTTAATCACAGCAGGAACCGGTGACAGAACAAACCCCTGAAAAATAACATATTCCGCATTTTTACGTTTGAGATCGAGCACCTGGGAGGCCACGTCCACACCCCCCACTTTGGCCACTTCCTCGGCCACCAGGTTGAGCCCGAGCTTTGTGCACATGTCCCGGCCGTAGGGGACCGGATCACGCCCGAATTCGGTATCGCTGTAGAAAAAGGCGACGTTGGCGCCCGGCTTTTCCTTGGCGATGTATTGCAGCAAAATGCCGAACATGTCACTGTAGGTCGGTCCCGGCACGAAGACGTAAGGGTTGTTGGCGGCATCGGCCAGCTCGCTGGAAAACGAGGTCGAGCTGTAGAGCACCTTGTAGCGACTCTTGATCTCCGGTGCCACGGCCTTGCCCATCCCGGTGCTCTCGCCGTACATGATCGGCGGGTTGTCCCGGGCCATGATCCGTTTAAAAGCAGCAACTGCCTTGTCCACATTGTAGGTGCCGTCCTCCATGATGTATTTGATCTTTTTGCCGTTGATCCCGCCCTCTTCGTTGGCCATCATCAGGGCATCTTCGAGCCCGGCATTGATATGGACGCCGGCAAAGGCAAATCGTCCGGTGACGGGCTGCACCGCACCGACCTTGATCTCATCTGCCGCCAGACCGTCCATCGCGGTGAATAGAAACAACCCCATGGCCACCGTCATGGTAAGAATTAAAGTTTTTCGCATGGCGACTCCCTCCTTTCTTATAAAAGCGACTGGTTTACGATTGCGTTAGCCGATCAATTAATCAGATTGATAGCCAACGCTCATTTCACTGTCTCAGGCGACTCCTTGGATACGGTTCAGAGTTCAGAGGCTTTAAGTAATCGTTAGAGGTCAGAGGAGTGCTTCGCTTTAGGTTGGAGGCAAAATTGGATCGGATCATTTTATGTCTGACCATCAGCCTCTAACCTACAACCTCAGACCTCAAACAACCGAAGGTTTGTCCCTGAACCTTTGAACCCTGAACGGTTATCTAACCTTCAGTATGAAAACGGCCACAGTAAAAAAAACGCCTTGACCCGCCGCCAGATCTCCGCCAGCCCCAGGGGTTCAAAAATCAGAAACAACACGATCAGGGCGCCGAAGACCACTTCCTTCATGGGGATGAACAGCTGGCCGGCGGCCGGCACCATTTTGCTGAGGGCCGCTGAGAGGATGTTCAGCACCTCCGGGGTCAACACCATGAAGATAGCCCCGAAAATGGACCCGAGCACACTGCCCATCCCCCCCACGATCACCATGGCCAGATATTGAATGGACAGGTGGAACGGAAAGTGATCCGGGGTGACGATCCGCATGAAACTGACCCACAGGGCACCGGCCACACCGGCATAAAACGACGAAATCGCAAAGGCGGTCAGTTTGTAGCGAAACAGGCTGATGCCCATGATTTCCGCGGCCAGATCCCGGTCGCGAATGGCCACAAACGCCCTGCCCACACGGCTTCGCACAAGATTGCGGGCATAGGCCACGGCGAGGACAACCACGGCCAGGGTCAGGAAATAAAAGCGCTTTTCGGTATTCAGTACCAGGCTTCCCAAGGCCGGGGCCGGCACGTTGATGCCCCGGATGCCGTGGGTCATGGACTCCCAGTGGATAAATATAAATTCAAAGATAAACTGCGCGGCCAGGGTCGCCATACAGAGGTAAAGACCCTTGACCCGCAATGACGGGATGCCGATGATCAGGCCGGCGCCGGCGGCCACGAAGCCCGCGCAGGGCAGGGCCAGCCAGAACGAAAAATTCAGCTTGGTCATCAGAATCGCGGCGGTGTAACCGCCGACCCCGACAAAGGCGGCGTGCCCCAGGGATATCTGCCCGGTAAAGCCGGTCAATATATTGAGTCCCACAGCCCCGACGATGGCAAACCCGATTAAATTGGCCACGTAAAGCACATAGGCATCGGCCACCAGGGGCAGTACCAAAAGCCCCAGGAAAAACAGGCCCAGCCAGAATTTGACGAAAACTGACTGGAAAATTTGCTCGTCTTTGATGTAAGAGGCTTTAAAATCACCGCAGCGCATCGGTCGGTCTCATCGAAATTGTTTGTTTTGGTTTCTTACCGTTTCACTATCCAACCACACAGCGCACAAGCACGAAAAAGATCCTGGATATTTGATACGCGATGACCAAACAGCCCTGTCTGACCTTCGGTTAGCGAGCATCGCGTAGGGTCGGCCACCGTGCCGATCCCGCTGCTGGCGGGACGGGCACCCGTCTTCGCTGAAACTTCGCCGCGCCAGGCGGTGGCCCGGCCTTGCCCATTCCACATTCCGGTCAAACCCGTTCGATGATCTTCTTGCCGAACAGCCCATAGGGCCGGATCATGATAATCAGTACCAGGATAAAAAACGGCGCGACATCCTTGACCCCGCCGCCAAAGACGGGGTCGAGGTAGAGACCGGCCAGATTTTCAAGAATCCCGATAATCAATCCACCCAGGATGGCGCCGCCAATGCTGTCCAGACCGCCCAGGATGATAACCGCCAGCACTTTCAAGCCGATGTCTCCCAGATAAATACTGATGCCGCTGATGTTGCCGATGACGATTCCCCCGATTACGGCGGCCACCGCCCCGTAGCTCCACGAGAGCGCAAATATCCAGCGCACGCTGATGCCCATGGAAAGCGCGGCCTGCTGGTCACTGGCAGTGGCCCGCATGGCAACGCCGGTGCGGGTCAATTTAAAAATCAGAATAAAGACAATGGTGCCGATGGCGGCAAATACAAATCCCCATAGAAGACCGGATGGAACAATGGCGAAACCGATATTCAGGGGCTCGGGCGGAAAAATTTCCGGAAAGGACCGATAATCCGGTGACCAGATGATATGGGTCAGCCCCTGCAGGATACTGGACAGCCCGATGGTGACCATGACCACCGATATGATGGGCTCCCCGATCAGTGGCCTGAGAATGATTCTTTCCAGGACCATACCCAAAAGAATGGCAAATCCAAGGGTGGCCAGGAATGCCACCCAGAAGGGCGCACCAAACTGGTCGAGAACCGTCAGACAGATGTAGGCGCCCAGGGTCATAATTGCCCCGGTGGCAAGGTTTAAAATTCCGGTGGCTTTAAAGATGAGGACAAATCCAAGCGCAATTAGCCCATAAACCCCCCCGGTGGCAATACCGGTCACAATCACTTGCAGAAAAATATCCATTAGATCCAGCTCCCAGGTTTTGGCGCCCTTCCCGGTGGAGATGCTGCAGCTCCGATGCTAAGATTCGCTGGGTGTTCACAGACCGCGTAAATCCTTCAAATGCAAATACCACCTAAAAAAAATGAATTCAAGTCAATTTCTTATGCGCGCTTCAGCCGCTGTGGTCAAATTGGCCTTGCATGCCCGCATCGGCCTCCTGAATGAACGTTTCAGAAATTTTTTAAAAAAATGAAAAAAAAGCTTGACATGCCACATAGTGGTAGTGTAGGATGCACTCACCCCTGTAAGAATGCTTCTTAATATACCTCAATGCCTCTCCCCATAGAGCGGCTCATATCCCCGTGAGCCGCTCTTTTTTTTGAGTTGACAAAGAACCCCCCATTCATTAATGTACCATAATTTAATTTCTGAATAATTTTTATTTTTGCGAAAGGAGGTCATAATGAGAAAGGTATTGGTTTCATTCGGAATCCTGGCTGCACTCATTTTAATCGTCCCCGCCAGCGCCAGTGCCGCCGACGTGCGCGGCGTAACGGACACCGAAGTGGTGGTCGGTATCACCACCCCGCTTTCGGGACCGGCGGCGCTGTGGGGTGTAACCGGTCTGGGAGCCAAGGCCTGGGCCGATCATATCAATGCCCAGGGGGGAATCCACGGCCGCAAAATCAAGGTGATCTTGAAAGACGACGGATACAATCCTGCCAAGGCCATGGCCAATTTACGGGAGATGAAAAACGAGGTCTTTGCGGTCTGCGGTTTGCTCGGGACGGCCATTGTCAATGCCTCCAAGGATTTTTTCGGCGAAAATAACATCCCTTTGATTACCGCCTATGGAGACGTCCGGATCTGGACCCGCGTGGCCCCGAAATCCTTAAAATATGCCTTTATCACCTACCCGGATTATGAGGACGAGGCCCAATACCTGACCACCTGGGCCATTAAAAACCGGGATGCGAAAAAGGTCGCCGTTTTCTATCAAAATGATGACTACGGCAAAATGGGGCTGGCAGGTGTTAAAAAGGCACTGGCCATCACCGCCGGCAGGGCCAAGTTGGCGGCAGCGGTTCCTTACGAGGTCACCGAGCGGGCCTTGAGTACCCATGCCCTCAAACTCAAGGAATCCGGGGCCGACACCCTTGTCCTTTACACCACCGTTACCCATGCGGCCATCATGACCAAAACAATGGCCAAGGTCGGTTACAAGCCCCAGGTTTTTGCCTCATTCCCGCTGGCCGATGCCATCATGTATAAAGTGGCCGGGCCGACCTGGGAAGGCACCTATGTCGGGATCCCCGGCAACGTCGATCTGCCCGGAAGCGATCCGGCGGCCGACCGGGTGTCGGAAATCCTGGTTAAGTACAATCCCAAACTCCAGGCCAGCACCTTTCTGGCCCTTTTTGGCGCCGCTTCCATGATGCAGCTGGCCGAAGGTCTGCAAAACGCCGGCCCCGAGGCGATCGTTCCGATGGCCGTGGATTTCACACGTGGGCAGATCCTGCGGGCCGTGGTGCAGTCGAAGACACCGCTGGAGCGGATCAAGGAAGACGGCGGGCCCGTCGGCTACGTCATTATCGGCCTCGG
>JAFDCJ010000297.1 GCA_019312835.1 Deltaproteobacteria bacterium | reverse complement strand
TAGTCCAGAAATTGCCACTTGCAGCCGCCGCAAAAACCACTGTATATACACGGCGGATCAATCCGATCGGAGGAGGCTTTCAGCAGTTCCAGGACTCGCGCTTCCGCATAGTTCTTTTTCCGGCGGGTGATGCGAATCTGCACCCGATCACCGGGTACGGCCTGATCCACGAAAACAGCCATACCGTTTACCCGAACCAGGCCTTTTCCGCCAAAGGCAATGTCGCTGATTTCAACTTCGATTGTTTGTCCCTTTTTTAGCTTCATGGTTCGATCGTTTGATAATTAAAAAAAACTTAGATTGCTGTTTAGTAAAGTAAATATTTAACTATTATATAATAACCACTTGAATATATATTTTATACTAATTGGATAAGTGCATCGCGCTTTATAGCTACACCAATTTAACGCCATGGTCAATTCGAAGAGAGATTCAGTTTCCGAGGCGATTGTTTTTGAATCGGATGAATTCAAGCTAAAAGGCTATTTACATCTGCCACCGGCGCCGAGTCCACCCTTCGTCATCGGATGTCACGGATTGTTCAGTGATAAAAATTCACCCAAGCAAATTGAACTGGCCCGGCAGTGTAATCGGCTCAATATGGCATATTTTCGCTTTGATCATCGGGGCTGTGGCGAAAGCACAGCACCTTTTGAGGACGTCACATCACTGAATAAACGCTGCGCGGACTTGAAAGCCGCGGCAAATATGCTCAGGGCCCGCAATGATCTGGGTAATCATATGGGGCTTTTCGGCAGCAGTATGGGCGGCAGTGTCTGCCTGGCAGCTGCCGGTGACCTGGCAGCCCGGGCCATTGTCACCTGGGCAGCCCCGATTCGCAGCACCGATCTGGTTCGACCGCAAACACAAGCCACCGGGGTTTCAGATATCCCATTTAAAAGGAATCAGTTTGATATTTCCAACCGGCTTGCCGGTCTCAGCCATATTCTCATTTTTCACGGCGATGCCGACGAAACCGTTCCGCTGCCCCACGCAGAAGAAATATATGCACATGTCACTGAACCCAAAGAACTGTTCATATTTGCGCTCGGCGACCACCGCATGAGTCGGCCCTCTGACCAGCAGGTTTTTCAGCGGGAAGCAGCGCGATGGTTCCAGACTCATCTACAGCCTGAGAAAAATTAAGGCACTGCTTTCATTCAATGGCATAACTGCTTATATTTATTTTTTTTACTTTAAAATAAATCATTTTGATCTGTTTTAAGCTTTCCGGCAGTAGAGATGGAGGGCCCTTGACCGCAATAAACGTCGCCGGCATATTTTTCTTCAGCTGTCCGGCCTGTGGCAGTCCTAAAAGCAGGGCACCGTTATGCGAAGCACAGCGCACCACCTTTTCAATCGGATAGCCGGCATCCGTAAAAATCCGCATCTCTTCGACAAGCGCCTGACCGTGTTCAACTCCGGCACTGCCGGCATCGGTGCCCAGGGCGATGCGAACCCCTGTTTCACGCGCCGTTTGAATCTGACGCATCTGGTGTTCTAAATTTTTCCGAACCACATCTGTGTCGACCCCGCTGCGTTTCATCCGATCGCCCAGCGCTTTCATGGTGAAAGCGGTCGGCACCCAGGTGGTTCCCTTTTCCGCCATCCGATACATATGTTCTTTCCCATGAAAAAGCCGTGTTCAATGGAATCACAGCCCGCATCAACCGCAATTTTGACAGGTAATTTGCCGTTGGCGTGCACCATGGTTTTGAAACCGCGCTGCCGGGCTGCCCTTATGGCGCTTTTCAGTTCGGCCGAATCGAATTGCGGTTCGGTTACTTCAGCGTACTCGGTTAAACTGTTTAGACCGGAATTGACGATTTTGATATGGTCTATGCCCTTATTCTCCTGAAGAATGGCTTCGGCCAGGGTCTGCTCCCCGGGCAGCGCAGTGCCGATCAGGCGGCCGTATCGTCCCGGCCGGTGAAGGGCCTTGCCGGCCGCGCACACATGAACCGGAAGATCTTTTCCGTCCGGACCGGTCTTGTACCGCAGAACGCTGCCAAGGCGGTCTCCGCCATCACGAACGGCCAGTATGCCCCGCACAAGAAGCCGGTGTAAGTGCTTCAAGATCCGCCTGCGAGCTCCATGATACCCTTCGAAAGCCCTGCCGGCTGACGGCTCCTGCATGATGCCCGGCGACATGGCCAGGTGTACATGGCAATCGATCAGGCCGGGTAAAAGGGTACAATCGGAAAAATCTAAAACCGGAATGTCTGATCCTGCGATATCCGCCACATTCGGAGGTATTTTGCGGACAGAACGAATGATCCCGTCTTTCAGACTTAGCTGTATTCCGGACTGAGCCGCAGCACCGCCGCCGTCGATCAGCCATCCCGCATGTATGGAAACAATTTCGTTGCCCATTCGTGCTCCTGAAGCGATAGAAGTGGTTTCAAAACCCCATCTCCCCGCATTATGAAGCGGGATTTCGCGTCTAATTTTAAGGCGCATTAATGAGCTCAAAAGGCCGATGGCTGCGTTGCCCCGCCTAAGCGGCGGGTTTCGCATCTGTTGGTATGAGAATATTAATGTGTTCGGCAGGCCTCCGGCAAACATACCGTCATCCCGCCGTTGGCGGGACTGCGCTTTCCCGGCTTGTCCCGCCATCGCCCTTCGCTCGTCGCAGGGCGGCGGCGGAAATGCATCCGAACTAAAAATTATACTGGGCGGCACCCGAGATTCGCGTATGAGTAAGGCGACGAGGACGAGTACAAATATTGCTCGCCCTGTCGTAATCGTTCGCGTCCTCGGTGAACCGCCCTTCATCTCTACTTTAAATACCGGTCAAGGAAAGACCTGACGGCAGCTGTATAATCCTTTGTCTGACTGGAATCGCTGTGACCGGCCCCTTCAGCGACGTATAGTTCCGCCTGATCCGGCGCAAAGCTGCGCTTTAATTCCAGCGCAAAAGACAGGGGAAATCTTCGATCCTCTTTTCCGTGGATCAGCATCACGGGGATGCTGATATTCTGCGCCAGGCGCGCCGGGCTGACCGTATCCAACCGGTTGCCATAAAACAAATTCAACCAGAACAGAATCATGGGGCCGAAGCAAATGCCGAAAAAGGGATTCACCCAGCGGTACAGGCTC
>JAFDCJ010000296.1 GCA_019312835.1 Deltaproteobacteria bacterium | reverse complement strand
GGGCCTTCGAATCGTTCCGGATAATCCATGGCGGTGGGCAATATTTGAAAATGTCCGCTGCCGTCCACCAGAATCGTAAAACTGATTTCCACGCCGGACATCAGCGATTCAATCAGAAGGGGCCAGGTACCTTTCTTGCCATACAGCTTTTTATAGCTGTCCTTGTAATCTTTTATCAGTCCATCATAAACTTCCCTGATCTCCCAGGAATTCAAAATGATGCGGGCACCTTTTCCCCCGGCACTGTAAGGATACTTCAAAACCGCCCCGCCATATTCATGGATATAATTCAGGCAGGTCGCCAAAATAGTTTCATAATCCTTGGCATCCACCTCGCTCCAGGCAGCCGCCACGGGAATACCCGCCTCACGGCAAAGCTTCTTGCACGCTATTTTATCCCCTTCAATGAACGCCCCGGCCTTGGTCAGGCCCAGGATGTGATTGCCGAAACCGGCCTGCTCCACCGCATCGACCAGGCCTTCGAACAGCAGGGCTTCCGGCATGGGGATAACGTAGTCGACCTGGCCCTGTTTTAAGGCGCCAATGATCGTCCGGGTGTAATCCTCAACCGAGTTGCTGTCCGTGGCCACAAACTCAACCGGCCAGTCCATGATCTTGCAAAACTCGGGCATTGCGGGGGTCCCGCGAATGACAATGCCCTCAAAGGCCTGGTCATAGTTGTCGCTTTTCGCGGTCGCAGTCACCAAAGCGCTCAATAACGTTCTCCCATCGGTTCCGGCAAAAGCAATCTTCTTCATAAATGGATTCCTTTTTTATAATAGAGATTAGAAGCTGGTTCATCTCCTTACCAAATAGGGGTCCTTCGGGTCAATTGTTAGTTTCGGATCAAAATTTTACAATTTTAAAGGAATGTAATATGTGGTATATTCAAATTTAATAAACAGATGAATAAAAATTCTATTTGGAATTGGAGGGTCATGATTCGGCTTTCTTCCTTCTATTAAATCCGAATTCCGCAATCCCCATTCCGCATTCCCAAATCATGTTCACAGGATTTTCCAGAATCATAGAAGAGCGCATTCGCAAGGCCCAGAAAAAAGGGGTGTTCGAAAACCTGGAAGGCGCTGGCAAGCCCTTGAAGTTGGAGGAAGACAGCCATATCGCTGAAGATTTGAGGTTGGCCCATAAAATCCTGAAAAATGCCAATTGCCTGCCCCCCGAAATTGAACTGAAAAAAGAGATTCAGCGCACGGAAGATCTTCTCAGCGGCATGCAGGATACCGCCCAAAAACATCGCACCCTGAAAAAATTAAACTACCTCATCATGAAACTCAACATGGCCAGAAATACTTCCATTGAGTTGGAAATGCCCCAGCACTATTCATCCAAGCTGGTAGATCGGCTTGAGTCAACGACCACCCGCAAAGCGGGTGGCTTGGATGTTCCCGCCCCAGGGGGGCGGGGAAGGACAAAAGCACGTTAGTGCTTTATAGCGGTTGTTAAACAAACGTTCCGTTATGCGAACGTTTTTTTCTACAACCACTGATGCCATTCGGAACGTTTTTATGAAAGCCGGTAGAGTCGTTGCGGCTGTAACCCGCCTCAGGCGGATTTGAAAACAACCAATCGGCCCATAAAAAAAATATAGCGCTGCATCTTTCTGCATATTAAAACCAATTACACACAGGGGAAAGCATCATGGAAAAACTAACTGTCGCTCTGCTGGCCGGTGGTATATCTTCCGAACGTGAAGTGTCGCTTAACAGCGGGGATCAAGTCTATGAGGCTCTGGATAAGGATAAATACGATATTTTGCGCTATGACCCCAAAACGGACCTGCCCCGTTTGGTCCAGGATGCGGACCGGATCGACATCGCCATGATCATCCTCCATGGGCCCTATGGCGAAGACGGCACGGTCCAGGGTCTGCTCGACCTGCTGCACATTCCCTATCAGGGTTCCGGGGTTCTGGGAAGTTCCCTGGCCATGAACAAGGCGGCCACCAAGCTGATGTACGAAAAGGCCGGTATTCCCGTCCCGGACTATCGCATCTTTAGCCGCTACGACCCCATCGATGTCGATGCCTGTGCCGAGAAGCTCGGATCGCCGCTGGTTGTCAAACCGGTGGTCGGGGGATCAAGCGTGGGCATGTCCATCGTTAGATCGGCCGCCGATCTGCAGGGTGCCGTGGAAAAGGCCTTCGAATTCGACAGCGCGGTGATGGTCGAAGCCTACATAGAGGGTGTGGAACTCACCGGCGGCGTCGTCGGCAACCGCGAACTGGAAGCCTATCCGATCATAGAAATTATCCCTGATGACGCCCATGATTTTTTTGACTACGAGGCCAAGTACACGGCCGGGGTCACCCAGGAGATATGTCCGGCCCGTATAGATGAAGAATTAACCCACAAAGCCCAGAGCTACGCCAAAAAAGCCCACCGGGCTTTGTTTTGCAGGGGTTACAGCCGGACCGACATGATTCTCAGGGACAGAGAAATGTATGTTCTTGAAACCAATACCATCCCCGGAATGACCGCCACCAGCCTTTTACCCCAGGCCGCCCAGGCCGCCGGCGTAGATTTCACCAGCCTTTTAGACAAACTCATCGAGTTGGGAATGGAGGAGCAATAATCAATACAGGCAAACATTTCCTTAAACTTTAAGTAAGGAATGGATTCTATCGGAGGCGGATGAAAATTTCACGGTTTCATCCGGAAACCGTGAAAAAATCTTGTTTATCCTGTGAATCCTGTCTAATAAAAAATATAAAATTAGAATCCATTCCTTATTTGTTTATGGCATTTTATTTATGATTATTCGAACCAACCGGGAACTCAAATCACGATATGACCAACTCAGTCGAGGGGACATCTTTCTCGGCTCCCTGGCGTCCAAATATCTCAAGCAGTCCATGCTCATCGATCTGCTTGAACGGGGCGTTGTTTGCCTGCCCTCCGCCCTCTCCCAGATTTTGAATGGTTCAAAAATTGCCCAGACGTTTATGCTCAACCGCTGGATGATTCCGCATAGCCTCGTTATCAATCGCCGCAAGGATTTGATGGATGCGGTTTCCAGCTATAATGAACAGCACATCGGCCCGGTGATAACCAAGCAGGACCACATGCACTGCGGCCATGGGGTGCGCCGCTGGCAAGACATTGAAAAGCTCTACAATTACCTGGCATTTTCCGAGTCGTCCTATCCATTTGTTCTACAGCCCTATGTCGAGAATTTCACCGATGTGCGGGTGATCATCGTCGGTGACTGCATCGAGTCTTATGTTCGGCAGAATCCCAATAATTTCAGGCGCAACATTGCGGCGGGCGGCAACAGCAGCGCTTTCACCCTGGGCGCCGACGGCCGGCATATCTGTCATGAGGTGATGGCGCGCGGCCAATTTCCCTATGCCCATATAGATTTGTTTGTCATGGACAGCGGAGAGTATTATCTTTCAGAAATCGCGCTCAACGGCGGAACCCGGGGGGCCAAGATAACCCGTCAGGAGCTCGATCAGAAAAAGCAGCAGGTGCTGGAAAAATTGATTCAACAAGCACAATAGCACTAAATCGGTCGCCGGAGCTGTCCAATTAGTAGAGCGAGAAAATGCTGATATTAGTGAGGAATGGATTCTATTATATAAAAGAATAGTAGACAGGATTAACAGGATTGTCAGGATTTCTTTATACCCGGTTTCCGGATGAAACCGGGTATACTCCATTCGCTTCGCGAAAAAAGTTCCCATGTTAATTACGTTTTTTCGCGGACATATAAAAATTATTGGCAATATCTACATCTTTCCGCCGGAGGCGGGTGACAATTTCACGGTTTCATCCGGAAACCGTGAAAAAATCTTGTTTATCCTGTAAATCCTGTCTAAAAGCTTTTAATAAAATCGAATCCATACCATATAGTGCCGTACGTATATGATCGTCGGTTCTAATTATTTCAAGAGTACGTAATATAAAGGAGGTTGAAGTGGCTAAAGCGAAAAAGGTATCCAAGAGGAAGGTGAACACATCAAAAGTCGGTATCGTCATGGGCAGTGATTCCGATCTGGCAGTGATGCAGGAAGCAGCGAAAATTCTGGCTAAATTTCAAATCCCGTATGAAATGACAGTGGCCTCGGCCCACAGAAGCCCGCAACGGGCAGCCGATTTTGCCGGTTCGGCCCTGAAAAAAGGCATCAAGGTTATCATTGCCGGCGCGGGCCATGCGGCCCATCTGGCAGGCGTGCTGGCCGCCCACACCCGGCTGCCGGTTATCGGGGTGCCCATCGATTCATCCTGCCTCCAGGGCCTGGACGCCCTGCTGGCCACGGTCCAGATGCCGCCCGGAATCCCGGTTGCCACCATGGCCATCGGCAAATCCGGCGCCCGCAATGCCGGCATTCTGGCCGCCCAGATCATCGCCACCTCCGATCCGGATCTGGGCAAAAAACTCACCCGCTTCAAGCAGGAAATGGCACGACAGGTTGAGAAGAAGGCCATGGCGGTTGAGGCCCAATAGCTGATCGTCTCTGGCTCCTGGTTGTTGGAGACTTGCCGGTCGACGGTAGAAGGCAGAAGGTATAAGGTTGAAGGCGCAGGGCTCACGGCGTAAGGCATAAGACCAGGGATCATATCTTTTCCAATCCATGGGTAGTGAGCTTTTAATTCAATGTGGGGACAGTGCATGCCATCTCCCAAAACATATCGAATCAACCCTGGCAATCCCGATCCTGATATCATCCAGAAAGCCGCCGCAATCATAAGGAAAGGAGGAGTTGTGGCCTTTCCGACCCGCTGCCTGTATGGACTGGGCGCCGATGCATTTAATCCCGATGCCGTGGCGCGCCTCTTCAAGATCAAGCAGCGCCCCGCGGAAAATCCTATACTGATATTGATCGACAGCGTCGACCGCTTAGACGGACTGGTTGAGCGCATTTCTGAATCTGCTCAAGCCATCATGGCGAAATTCTGGCCGGGGAGGGTTACGCTGGTTTTTAAAGCCAGTGACAAGGTTCCCGATTACCTCACCGCCGGTACCGGTAATATCGGCATTCGCCTGGCCGGCCATCCGGCGGCCGCGGCATTGGCAGCTGCAGTCAGGGGGCCTATCACCGGAACCAGCGCCAATCTATCCGGCCAACCCGGTTGCCACCGCATCGAAGATCTGCCGCCCGCGGTAGCCGCAGAACTCGATCTCATTCTGGATGCCGGCCCGCTCAGAGGGGGCCGCGGATCGACGGTGGTGGATGTTTCCGGGGAGCGCCCGATTGTTTTGAGAGAAGGGGTCATCTCTAAAAAGGATATTTTCTCTATCTGAGAATAATATAAAAGCTGGGAGGCCCAAAGGCTATAAGGCCAGGAGGCTAGGAAGCTGGAAAGCTTTCAGAATTTGCAGATCAACAGCATTCCAGCTTTCAGACATCCTAGCTTCCCAGCCACCCGGGTGGTCCACCACCCGGGGAAGGTTCAATCTTATTGACAATAAAAATTATTTTTCCTATAAAAGCAGTCACGCCGGAGTGGTGAAATTGGTAGACGCGCTGGACTCAAAATCCAGTGGACCTTGCGTCCGTGCGAGTTCGATTCTCGCCTCCGGCACCATGAAAATCAAAAGGGGCACCATTTGGGTGTCCCTTTTTATTTGAGATCGCTTCTATTCAGGTTGACCGCCTTCGGCCTGCCGTATCCGTTTATCGACTTCTGCCAGATTCAGCCGCGCCTCCTCATAGTCGGGGCTGATCTCCAGGGCCAGGGCAAAATGCTTCCGGGCCAGTTCAAGCTGCCCGTGGTCCATCAGCAGCACCCCGCGGCTATTCAGGGCGCCGGTGTGCCGGGGATCGAGGGCGAGTGCTCTTGAAAAATGCTGCATGGCGGCATCCAGTTCACCCTGCTGTTTGAACACCAATCCGATGTTGGCATGGACGTCGGCATCGAACGGATCGATCTTGAGGGCTGCTTTAAAATGTTCCAGGGCTTCTGTCGGATTGCCCTTGAGAACCAGGGCGACCCCCAGGTTGTTGCGGTATTTTACATGCTTTGGCTCGATCCGCACGGCTTGCCTGAAATGGGCCAGGCCCGCATCCAGCTGGCCGCTTTTAGAAAGGGCATAGCCAAGGTTGTAATGCGCATCCGCATAATCGGGTTTGATCTTCAAGGCCGCCTGATACCGATCGATCGCCTCCGCCAGCCGGCCCCGGCGCGATAGCGCCGCACCCAGATTGTTCTGGGGCCGCGCCTTGCGGGGGGATTTGGCGGCAGCGTCCCGGTATAGCGCAATTTCATCCGCCCAGACCCGGTTTCTTTGATAGGTCCACATGCAACATAAAGCCCCCACCAGGCTCAGGGCAACGACGGCCGGAAAGGCATGCTTGAAGTAACGAAAAGCCAGGGCCACAAGGGCCAGTATTACAAACATGGAGGGCAGATAGTTGCGATGCTCGAATACCATCTCCAGGCCGATGAGGGAGGATTCGATCGCCAGATTGCCGAAAAACCAGATGATACCGAATGACAGGAGCGGCTCCTTGCGCGCGATCAAGACGGCGCAGGCGATCAGGGCGATGATGACGGCAATGGAGACCAGGGTCGTCACCGGGTTTAGGAGCGAATATGAAAGGGCGAAATCATGGTCCAGGTTCAGCCGGGATGGATTCGGCCACAGCATCAAACTGATATAGAACATCACAACCCTGGATTGGGTCAGCAAGCGTTGCAGCGGTGTAAAATCTCTTCTACCGTAGCCGCGTAGAATTTTGGCGACCGGTTCGAAATCCAGATAGACCAGGGCAATCATCAAAAAAAGCAGACCCAGACCTGCCAGGAAAAGAAAATGACGTCGGGCCCACCGCCGATCCAGTTGTTGAAAAAAATACCATTCATATAAAATAATGAACAACGGCAGGGTGGCGGAGATTTCCTTGGTTCCAAAAGCAAGCAGCGCAGACATCACACAGCCGGCGAGCAGCAGCCATTTTGAAGGCGACCTTGCAGACATCCGGAATTTTACATAGCACAACATCGACAGGACATAGAACATGGCCGCCATGGAATTCATTCGCTGAACCACATAAGATACCGACTGGATCTGCAGCGGATGGGTCAGCCAGATGAAGGCCGCCAGAAAAGGTATCCAGCCGAATTTTTCATACCTTGATTGCAGGGCCGGGGTCTGCAGCGTGGCTTTGGCCAGAAAAAACAAAAAAATGCCGCAGGCGAGGTGGATCACGATATTGACCACATGGTAACCGACAGGGTTGTAGCCGCCGACATAATAGTTTAGCGCAAAACTGATATTGGCAACCGGGCGCCGGCTTTCCGGGCTGTGATAACCGGCCCAGAGCAGGTTCTCAAGACTGAGCGCAGGAATGCGGATATGGGGATTGTGATGAATATTGTTTAAATCATCAAAAATAAATGGGGCGGTCAGGGTGTCGGCATATATCAGGATAACGACAATGGCCAGCAGCGACAAAAGCAGGGTTTCACGTTTGGGACCGTATTTAGTTGCGGGATCGTCTTTTAGCATAAACCCTATGCGTTCAAATTAGCGATGGACCCAAAAAGCAACGAGTCACAAGTCAATAGTAAATAGTAAATAATGAATGGTTACGAGTTCTTGATTTCTGGTGGCTGTCCGTCACTGATGCTCGATACTGGATTTGAAATTCTGTAGTTCGGAATTACTGATTTCATCGAGCATCGAATATCGAGAATCAGGTGATAGGAGCAAATATATGACCCTAGATCAGAGATCAGAAACCGGCGTTACCTGGGTAATACGGTGACCGTAAATCCATCCTTCTGCAGGCGCTCTATCAATTGCCGGGCTTCATTTTCCGAATCATAGGCACCAATGAGGATTCTGGTTTTTTTGCGTCCTTTGCGATCCAGTAAGCTATAAGCCATGTAACCTTTGTCGCGCAGCCTGGCCTTGAATTCCCTGGCATCCTTATAAGAATCGGTCATACCCACCTGGACGGCAAGGGGCTTTTTGACGATTTCGGTATAGCTAAAATTCCTTTTTTTCAACCGGCCGGCTGCTTTTTTTGCTTCAGCGAGCGTTTGATAAAATCCGATATATACCCGGTGCCATTGTCCCTTGCCGGGAATCAGTACCGGGCTGGTAAAGGCCGGATCGCCGTTATTTTTAAGTTTGGTTGCGACGTCAAGGGATTTTTGTGAATCGCGGTAGGCACTAACCTGGATCGTGTAGGGCAGCGGCCCTAAATTGCCGGTGCTTTTGGGCGGGCGCGCAGCAGTTGCAGGCGGCGTCTTCGGGGCCGCCGGCTTCTTGGGTGCTTTCGGGACGACAGGTGCTTTCTGCGCTTTAGCCGCAGCCTCGAGCGGTTTTGTCCCGGGGGCGTCACTTGCCGGTTTTTGGTCGGTCCCATAGGATATGCGCAGCGGCTGATGGGCTTTGTAATTTACCAGGTGATCCACATAAGCGTCCATCTCGGCGGCCCGGTTCTGCCGGACCACCAGCTCAATCGCCTTTTTCTGGCTCGCAATAGCTTGATCAAATTGGCCATTGGCCGCATAAGCTGCCGCCATCGTATCCAGAGAATCGATGGTTTCAGCGATAGCAACTGCTTTTTGAGCCAGCCGGACAGCCTCTTTGCCGTCGCGAAACCGCTGATCGGCGCTGGTCGCCAGAATCCAGGCTTTGCTATTATGGGCATCCAGAAAATGGGGATCCAGCTCGATGGCCCGTGAAAAGTCGGCCAGGGCGCTGTCGAGATTGCCCTTTTTGGCCCAGGCAAATCCCCGGTTATGCAACGCTTCCGCATATTCGGGCTTAAGCTTCAGCGCGGTGGTGTAATCCGATATGGCACCGTCGTAGTCTTTTTGGTAGGTCCGGGCGACTCCCCGGTAGTTATAGGCTTCGACATCTCCGGGGATCATGTCGATCAGCTCCGAAAAAACCTCAATGGCCCTGGCGTACTCTCGGGCCTTGATCAACGCCAATCCCTTCTCAAACCCGTCTTCCTCGGCAAAACCCCGCAAGGAGCACCATAAAAGCAACACGACTAGCGTCGCTATCCGCAAGGTAGCTGTTCTTCGAATCATATTCACACCATTCAATCGTTTATGATAACGGAAATAAATACAAAAAGCAATTTTTATGCAGCTGACAAAACCCTGTTCTAACGGCCTTCCGGCCGGTGTTCGCTGAGACCATCCCGGCTTTTTGATTTGACAGTATTGCGAATATTTACTATTATTTAAAGGCTACATACGGTGACAGTGCATGGATAAAAAAAATAAGTTAAAAACCACTCTGATGGATTCGATGGTTTTAACCGGTATTGGTTTGGCCGGTTTTTACTGGGTTTGCGAATCCTTTATGTACTTCTTCCTGGAGCCGGAAGCTAATTTTATCCAGCATGTATTGGGACCGGATATGTTCGAGACCTGGACGCGGGTCATGGTGTTATGCCTGTTTTTGATTTTCGGCTCGCATGTCCAGTACACCGTTAACAAGCGCAAAGAGGCGGATGACGCCCTGCGAGAAAGTGAAGAAAAATACCGCACCATCCTTGAAAGCATCGAAGAAGGGTGCTTTGAAACCGATCTAGATGGCAATTTAACCTTCTTCAGCAATCCCTTTTCCAAAATAATAGGCTATTCCCGCAACGAGCTGCTGGGGGCCAATACCGCCACGTACACCGCACCCGACACCGCCGCCGGTATGGCGGGCATCACCCGGCAGTTAAGAGAAACCGGAATACCGCAAAATGTGACCGACTATGATGTCATTCGCAAAGATGGTACCAGCGTCTCCCTCGAGTTGTCTGTTTCGCTGCTGAAGGATCAAGACGGACTGCCGCTGGGATACCGGGGCGTGTTGCGAGATGTTTCCGAGCGCAAAAAAACAGATGAAGAAAAACGTAAACTGGAAGCACAGCTGCAGCAAGCCCAAAAGATGGAATCCATCGGAACGCTGGCCGGTGGCATCGCCCATGATTTCAATAATATCTTGATGGGCATTCAGGGCAACGCCTCTTTGATGCTGCTTAAAATCGAATCCGACCACCCCAACTACGAAAAAATCAAGAACATCGAACAATATGTTCAAAACGGCACCGAACTGACCAAACAACTGCTTGGCTTTGCCCGCCGGGGCAAATATCTGATCAGGGCCACCGACCTGAACGAGATCATCGATAAATCTTCGGCGCTGTTTGCGCGCACCAAAAAAGAGATCAGCGTTCACACCGACCTTGCCGAGGAGCTCTGGACGGCGGAAGTCGATCGAGGCCAAATCGAGCAGGTGCTGCTCAATCTCTACGTCAATGCCTGGCAGGCCATGAGCAATGGCGGCGATTTATTTCTGCAGACGGAAAATGTCGTCCTGGACCGCAGCTATGTCAAACCCTACAAAGTGGAACCCGGCCGCTATGTTAAGATCACGGTCTCCGACACCGGGGTGGGTATCGACAAAGAGACCCAGGAACGGATTTTTGAACCGTTTTTCACCACCAAGGAAATGGGCCGGGGAACCGGTCTGGGCCTGGCCTCGGTTTACGGCATCATCAAAAGTCACGGGGGCTACATCAACGTTTACAGTGAAAAAGAAAGAGGCACCGTATTCACCATTTATCTGCCGGCCTCGGAAAAGGCGGTTGCCGTCGAAAAAGTAGAATCCGGTGCGGCTCCCATCGTCAAGGGCAGCGGGACGATTCTGCTGATTGACGACGAACAAATGATCCTTGATGTCGGCATCGAATTGCTGGAAGAATTGGGATACACCGTGGTGTCGGCCATGAGCGGACAGGAGGCCATCGACATTTTTGAAAAGGACCGGAATGAAATCGATTTGATCATCATGGATATGATCATGCCCGGAATGGGCGGCGGTGAAACCTTTGATCGCCTGAAGGAAATCGATTCCGACATCAAAGTGTTGCTTTCAAGCGGGTACAGTATCAACGGTCAGGCCACCAACATACTGCGCCGCGGCTGCGACGGATTCATCCAAAAGCCGTTCAACATGAACCAGCTGGCTGAGAAGGTGCAAAAGATTCTGTTGAGTAAGGACTGAGTACTAAATACGTTTTTGATGAAAGAATCTGAAACTTACTTCTTCAGGACCTGCCTGGTTGAATCAAATCACAAATTACAAATCCCAAATAACAAACAAATCACAATAACCAAAATTCGAAATTCCAAACTGCAATAGAGGAGCTATTAGAGAACTTTGCTACTGAGTTTTAGTTTAGGTCATTGAATAGTCGAATTTGGAATTTACCTGCCCTGTTCAATAAATCGAATATTTAATGCGAAGCATTATTGAACAGGGTGAATGATTTGGTGCTTGTATATTGGGATTTATAATGGCTGATGCTCGGATTTATATATTCGCACAAACAGGACAGGCGACTCGTCAAGGCTCTAATCCATCACCACCGGCTCCCGCATTATTTTATCGATGGCTTGCGCCGCGGTTGCCGCCGCCTCCGGAAAGACATCTTTTAAATGCCGGATATGCCTCAGATTGTCTGCAGTTCTGACGATCAGCATCGCCAGATCCCCCTCTTCCATTTCTGCAATCTGCACCACATTTTCCCAGGATTCCCCGCGAGCCCATGCGAAAATGGCCACCGACGGCCTGAAATATAAGGGACGAACCTCAAAGCCGCCTCTGGCCAGCCTGGCCGCAAAGGGCCTGAGCCCTCTCGACAGCCTGGAAAATGCCTGGGCCAGAGGATCGGCGACCTGATCCTTTTTTATTCTGTCGTCGGTTTCGCGCTCATTTACAAAAGAGGCAATCAGAGCAGCAAGAAGATCGGAATCGAGCTGGGGAAAAATCTGTTTGCGAAACCCCTCGGCAATCAAAAGCGGTTGATCCACCCGCAGCTGCGAGGCCCAGCTCCCATCTGATGTCAATTCATCTTTAGCGGATACAAAACCCGTGGCCTTTAAAAAACCAAGATGACGCAAAAAATCCTGCCAGAGATGCTCGCGGCTGGCCTGCTCACCGGTGTCACGCCGGGATCGAGATAATAAGAAAGTGGCAAATGATTTTTTCAAAAGATCCTGGATCTGATCGGGGCGGTGGGACAGCAGCAGATTCAACACCATGGAAAAATTGATCCGGATCTGGCTGTCGATATTCGATGGGGGGGAAGACAGCAGTCTTGCCACCAGGCGCACATCCATGTATTTGTCCGGCATCACAAGGGCAAAACCGATGTTGTCCATTCCCCGGCGGCCCGCTCTGCCGGTCATCTGGTGGAGCTCGGTCGGGGTCAGGGGCATAAAATGTTTGCCGTTGAATCGATCGGAATTTAAAAATGCCACCGTCCGGGCCGGAAAATTTACGCCGGCAGCCACGGTAGAGGTGGCAAAGACCGCATCGAGCAGACCCTCGGTCATCAATTTTTCCAGTACCAGTTTCCACGCGGGCAGTTGTCCGCTGTGATGGGAACCTACCGCCAGATGCTCCAGGTGCCAGCGCTGGCGGTGATTGGCAATGTGCGGCGTGCCTTCAAGGCAGTCTGCGATGATGGGGCCAAGCTGCCGGTGACGACTTTCTTCAAATTTCAGCTGCCCCCGGCAGGCGTCCAGGGCCCGGTCGCAATCGGCCCTGGATTTTAAAAAAAAGATAGCCGGCAGGAGATGGTACTTTCGCAAAACCCGCAAAATGTCGTCAAAAGGGGGCAAATTGAGGGAACGGCCCAAATTCCTTCGCGGCCTGGATTTGATGTATCGATTGACTTTTTGATGAAGATGCTGCCCGCGGTCCTTTTTCCCGGCAACAGTCAGGGGCATCAGCGTACCGGAGGGATGAAAAAAGAGAGGGAATAGCGGCACCGGCCGCACGGTTTCTTCTATGACGCAGCAGGGGGTGGATCGAATGGATGAAAGCCAGTCGGCAATCCGGTCGGCGTTGCCGATGGTCGCAGACAACAGCAGCAGGGGTATGCGGGCGGGAAGATAGATCATGATCTCTTCCCAAACCACCCCGCGTTCCTCATCGCCGAGAAAATGCGCTTCATCCAGGACAACAAAGTCGGTTGCCAGAGATTCTCCCCGGTGCATGGCATCGTAGAGCTGATTGCGCAATATTTCGGTGGTGCCGACGATGATGGGTGCATCCGGGTTTTCCTGACGGTCCCCGGTCAGGATGCCGACATGGGTCTGCCCGAAAATCTTTGAAAAATCGGTGTATTTGCTGTTGCTCAATGCCTTCAGCGGCGAGGCATACCAGGCCTTGCCGCCCTGTTGCCGGATGCGGGCAATGGCCTGCTCGGCAATCCATGTTTTTCCGGCACCGGTCGGGGCCGTCACCAGGCAGTCTGAATGGGCGACGGCCTCCAGGGCCCTGGTTTGAAAGGCATCGGGCGTGAAGGCTTTGTCCGGCGGGACACCGATGCCGGCAAAAACCTTTTTCAGGCTCGCATCCGCACCGGGCTTCATGGGCGGAGGGCTTTTGCGGGATTGGTGCGGTCGTCTTTTTGATTTCGAATAACGATAGTGGCGTTTTGGCATCAACTATGAAATGACGAATGTCGAATGATGAATGTCGAATGAAGAAATGCTAACATTTTAGCTATAATTAGATAGAATTTCCGGTTTAGAGAAAATCATGGTATTCCTTCACTATATAGTATCTATTTGAAGGCTTGCCTACAATTTTGATATCATTTCCCGGACCAGCTCCCGGGAGGGTGAATCGACGTCATAAGGGGAAACACCGTTAAGATCCGCCTCGATCAGGGCATCGTCATAGGGCAGAAAGCCAAGGAACTCAAAAGCGCTTAAATGATTTTCAAGAAATTCCTGGTCCTTGGATCCACGGATTTTGTTGCCGACAACCGCGATGTTGTTCAACCCGATCTCGGCCGCCAGTTGACGAATATGACCGGCGGTATCAATGCTGCGCCGTCCCGGTTCCACAACGACGATCAGCTTGTCCACGGCCTTGGCCGTCGCCCGCCCCAGATGCTCGATGCCGGCTTCCATGTCCATCACCACGACCTCATCCCGCGCCAGAACGATATGCATGACCAGCGCCCGCAGCAACGTGCTTTCCGGGCAGATACACCCGGATCCGCCCTTTTGGACGCCACCCAGGCGCATGAGCTTGATATTTTCAAACCCGACCGAAAGCGCCTCAGGCAAATCATCGACCTTGGGATTGAGCTTGAAAAATCCGCCGATGGTGCCCGGCTGGGCGCCGGTTCGCTCAAATACGAGCTCTTTCATCTCGGCGATGGGCACAATCTCGTGGGCATTTTCAATACCGATGCCGGCTGCCAGGTTGGCGTCCGGGTCGGCATCGATGGCCAGCACCCGTTTGCCGGTGGCGTTAAAGTTCCGGATCAGCAAAGATGAAAACGTGGTTTTACCGACCCCCCCCTTGCCGCTGATGGCTAGTTTCATGAAATCTTCCTTTTTAGATACACTGGTCAAAACTTAACAGATCGAAGAGAATTTCATCCGTTTTTGGATCGCCTGCATGTATTACATCTTGGTCGTGTTGAGCAAAGCTGAAAAGAGCGGTCATCCGGTCCACTCGGCCAACATCATCGACCCGCCAGCGACGTCTACCAATATAACACAGAATCTGTTGTGGACAAGTGGATGGTACAATT
>JAFDCJ010000295.1 GCA_019312835.1 Deltaproteobacteria bacterium | reverse complement strand
GTGACATTCTTGAATGCGATTAACGGCTCGGTCATCGATCCCCCCTCTTCGTCGCGCAGCTGAATAAGGGTTCCAGGATGCCTTCGCAAAACGGAAATCGTAGTCATATGACCGGCGAAAAACGTTTCAGGAACTGAGCGCTTTCGGCGCAGTCACCATACCGGCATCAAGAATTATGCAGGGCCGTTAACCAAAGGATTGGCTGATTGTTATGTCATACCAGCCTATTACAAGATTAAGCACGAAATTGGATCAATCAATAGAAGATAGCCGGGCAAACTCATAATTCCGGGTTTTAAGGGCCTGATATTCGCCATGAGCAGAAATGATGCGGGTAATAGCAGAATAATACTTGACATGGATTGGTTTCGTATATGAAAAACAGAGTATTCTGAGAAAGGATCATACAGCATGAGAAAGGAGGTGGTACGTCTACTAAATCCAGTGTCCGACTGTCTCAACGGGCCACTCCATCCTTGCACGCCTGAATCCTGATCCCGATTTTTTCTGAATATCACTCTGAACCCGACTTGTTAAACAGCAATGACCCGTCATGGCAAAGGAGAAAATCTTTGGCATAAACACCAACAAAAGGGGGTTCACATGAGGACTCGCAAAATTTTTTGTTATCTATCCGTCACTCTGGCCGTCGCCTTTGCATTAATGTTTATCCAAACCGAAACTTCCCTGGCCGAATCCATGACGTTGAAAGTATCTCACCAGTTCGCCAAAGGCGATGTCCGGGATGAAATGGGTCGGGTGTTTGGCGACATGGTCACCGAGCGAACCAATGGTGCAATAAAATTTCGCCACTACCCTGCACAATCACTTTACAAGGCCAGAGAACAATGGGATGCCATGCGCAAAGGGGCGCTGGACATGTCTACTTTTCCCCTGGATTATGCCTCCGGCAAAGTGCCCCAGCTCTCCGTCACCCTGATGCCCTGTTCGGTGGCCAACATCCAGCAGGGACTCACCTGGCGCAACAAGCCGATCGGCAAAAAAATCGATGCCCTGATGGAAGCCAACGGCGTTCGCAACCTGGTCTGGGCCTGGTTTGACGGTGGCCTGGGAAGCAAAATCAGGCAGATAAAAGTTCCTGCCGATGTCAAAGGAACCAAGCTGAGGGCCGCCGGCAAAAAATTTGAATTTATGATGCAAGAAGCCGGTGCCTCGATCACCAGCATGCCATCTTCGGAAACCTACCATGCCCTGTCCACCGGCGTGCTGGATACCATGTTGACGTCCTCGGCGTCTTTCGTTTCCTACCGCCTTTACGAAGTGCTCAAATACATCAATGCCCCCAGGGATTATTCCATCTGGTATATGGCGGAAAATCTGATCATCTCCGAAAAGACCTGGCAGCGCCTCTCGCCGGACCAGCAGAAAGTTTTCATGGAGGTTGCCGAGTGGATGCATCAAAACTGGATCTACCCGAATTTTAAAACCCTGGTGGACAAATTAATTGATGCCTACACCAACGCCGGCGTTGATATTCACTACATGAATCAAGCCGAGTTTAACGCCTGGATGGATTTTGCCAAACAGACCGCCTGGAAAAACTTCGCCGAAACCGTGGATGGCGGCCAGGAGCTGCTGGATCTGGCAGCGGATGCGATGAAATGATCGAGCCCTGAGGCCCGATGTCGGTTGTTCGTTGCTGGAGCAAATCCATAAACCAAACGAAGGGCAACCACTTTTGGGTAGGAAAAATTTTCGGGTTATCCGATAACTTCCGCAATGCCGCCAATCGCCCTCCCCCTTGACGGGGGAGGGTTTGGGTGGGGGTGTTAAACCGATATGAGAACAGGATGTCATCTGATAACCGCCCCTAAAGCCCTTCCCATCAGGGGAGGGGAAAGGGGTTATCCGATAGCATTATTCTTCCATCCCAATTGCAGTTGTACGGTCAACAAAAAACCTTCGGTCGAGTCAACGACCACCCGCAAAGCGGGTGGCCTGGATTTCCGGCCAGCGCCGGAAAGACAAAAGCACGTCGGTGCTTTAGACGTTGCGGTTGTAATCCGCCTCGGGCGGATTTGAAAACAACCAATAAATTTCCACAACGGACACCCGACCATTGCCCACAGGAGGACAGTAATCATGAAACAGCTGGGACGCCTTTTATCCCTGGTTATCGACGGGCTTACTTACCTTACCGGCTGGACGGCAGCCCTGTGCCTTGTCGGTGCCGCCCTTATCGTTACCGAAGCAGTGGTGGTACGCAAAATTCTGGGCATTTCCACCATCTGGCAAATCGAAGCGTCTGTTTTTTTATTGATTTTAGTGGTTTTTGCCGGCGCACCGTTTGTCCAGAAAAACGAGCACCATCTCAATGTGGATCTGGTGATCATTCATCTTGCGCCCCGCACCCGGGAGATCACCCTCATCATCGTTTCAATCATATCCTGTCTCATCGCGGCCGTCTTGGCTTGGTATGCCTGGCCCATGTGGTGGGAAACGGTTGTCGGAAACCAGCACTCGGAGTCCCTCTGGGGTCCGCCATTGTGGATCCCCTATTTATTCCTGCCCCTTGGAATGACCCTGCTCTTTTTGCAGTATATCGTCTACATCAGCAACAAAATAGTGAACCTGAAAAAAGGGGATATTACGGAAGCGGCAAAGCGATTTGAGATAAAAGACATCGAGATAACTAAAAAACAGAAAAAGTCCCAATAAGGATATCCTTCAATGAGTGAACTTGCCCTGGCGATTCTCTTGTTTGGCGGCGCGTTTGCGTTGCTGGTGTCCGGCATCCCCATATGGGCCGGGCTGGCCGGCATCTCCTTGTTGTTCATAATGATTTTTTCGCCCAATCTGATGGAGGCCGTCCCTTTCGTGCTGCACGGCAGTATGGACAATTTCGCGCTGCTGGCCATTCCGCTGTTTATTTTGCTCAGCGCCCCCATCGCCGAGTCGGATGCCAGCAAAGATCTGTATGAAACCCTGCACAAATGGCTCTACAAAATACCGGGCGGCCTGGGCATAGCCAACATGATCGGCTGCGGTATCTTTGCGGCCCTGTGCGGCTCCAGTCCGGCGACGGCAGCAGCCATCGGCGGTATCGGCATACCGGAGATGCGCAAGCGCGGTTACTCCCCCGCCTTGAGCACCGGCTTGATTGCCCACGCCGGGACCTTCGGCATATTGATTCCACCCAGTGTCACCATGATCCTTTACGGGGTGGCCACCGAAACCTCCATCGGCAAATGCTTCATCGCCGGTGTTTTACCGGGTATTCTCGAAATTATTCTCAGCTGTTTGTGGGTAGGCAGTATTTTCTTCTACCGCAAATTGGTCCCATCCCGGCCCGGGTCCATGTATTATATCGAGGACCTCGCCAAAGTGGAGTCATTTACCTGGAGGGAACGATTTGCATCCCTGATCAAGGTCTTGCCGTTTGTCCTGATCATCATCGGTATCATGGGCTCTCTATATGGGGGCTGGGCAACCCCCAGTGAAGCCGGCGGGTTGGGCGCCGTGCTCTCCCTGATATTTGTGATGACCATTTACAGAATCTACAAGCCCCGGCAGCTCTGGAAGATATTTACCAAGGCCCTGAATGAAAGCAGCATGATTTTGATGATCATGGCTGCCGCGCTGCTGTTTGCCTATGTCTCGTCGGATCTATATGCCACCCAGACCCTGGGAGAATTGATTTTAGCCATCCCGCTGGGAAAGTGGGGGATTATCTTTCTGATTAATATATTGCTGTTGATACTGGGATGTTTTATCCCGCCGGCTGCCGTCATTTTAATGGTGGCGCCGCTTCTGCTACCCATCATTCAGGGGTTGGGATTCGATCCCATCTGGTTTGCCGTCATCATGACGGTCAACCTCGAAATCGGCCTGGTAACACCGCCCGTGGGCCTGAATCTCTATATCGTCAAAAACATCGCGCCGGACGTGCCCATGTCCCATGTCCTGCTGGGCGTCATCCCGTTTGTGATCATCGAGGCCATTGTCATTATCTGCGTGTGTATTTGGCCGGAGTTGGCGCTATGGCTACCAAACAAAATGATCGGCTAAAAGTGGTTTTAAATCCCCATCTTGGGCCCAATTTCTGCGTTGCCCAGCATAGCTGGATGACCCTTTAATTTTATTGTTGATATGTGGGCCTTCGCGTGAATTGAAATGCTCACGTACTTGGTGTACGCTCCGCTTTCAATTCGCGCGACGCCTTGAGGCATACCTACGTATTTTAAAATTAGACATGTCATCCCGCTATGCGGGGAACTTGAACCCAATCTGAGAATTTAAAACCACTTTTAACGATAAAATTTGTCTTTTTATGGGGATTAAAAATGAATGATACTTCACTGGCAGAAAGCTTCACAGAATCCTTTCTGGCGCGCGGAGATTCGCCGGCGATTACGTTTCTTCGCGACGGGCGGGTGGAAACCGAGATTTCCTATTTTGAACTGGAGCGTGACGCCTGCCGGGGGGCCAACAGGTTCCGGGAGCTGGGCGTTGAAAAAGGCGACCGGGTCATCCTCTTCATCCCCAAGTCTTTGATGTTTGTGGTGGCCCATCTGGCGCTGCAAAAAATAGGCGCCATTGCCGTGCCGCTGAACCCCGGCTTCAAGCAAGCGGAAATGGAATATCTGCTGGGTGATGCCCAGGCCCGTTTGATTTTGCTGGAGCCTGAAAAAGAAGCGTTCATCCGGAAAATCGCGCCCGGCATAGCCACTTTGGTCATCGACTGCCGCAAACCCTACCAGGAAATCAACATTATCAGGACGGCTGCTGAAGAATTCTCCCCGGTTGAGATCAGCCCGGATGACCCCGGTCTCATCATCTACACCTCGGGAACCACGGGCAAGCCCAAAGGGGCTGTTTTGACCTCTCGCAACCTGCTCCATGATGCGCGTAACATCATCGCTATCTGGGAGATCCGCAACACGGATGTCCTCGGCCACGCACTGCCGCTTTTTCATGTGCACGGGCTGTGCTTCGCCCTGCACACCTGCCTGCTAGCCGGCGCCCATATCCTGATGCTGGATCAATTTTCGCCGGCAACGGTGATCGAGACGCTTCGCCGGCAGGACGGACCCCGTGTCTGCTCTGTCTTTATGGCCGTGCCGGCCATGTATGCCAAATTGATGGCGCATATCGGAGAGCGGTCGTTTGACTTCTCCCACATGCGCCTGTGGACCTCCGGTTCAGCCCCCCTGCTGCGCCAGGACTTTGCACGCATCCGTAAATTGTTCGGCAAGGAACCGGTGGAACGGGAGGGCATGTCGGAGACCGGGATGAATTTTTCCAACCCGCTGCACGGCGAAAAAAAGCCGGGGTCCATCGGCATCCCCCTGCCGGCGCTGGAAGTGCGCCTGGTCGATCCGGCAACCGGTGGGAATGTAAAACCCGGCCAAACCGGCGAGATCTGGCTGAAAGGTCCGGCCGTCACGCCGGGCTACTGGCAAAAACCCGGGGAAACCGCCGGGGCGTTTGAACAGGGCTGGTTTAAAACCGGCGATCTGGGACATGTGGACAGCGACGGGTACTATTATCTCACCGACCGCATCAAGCACATCATCATCTCCGGCGGTGAAAATATTTCTCCCAAAGAAATCGAAAGCGTGATCAACCAGGTGGCGGGGGTCACCGAATCTTCGGTGGTGGGCGTCGCCGATCAAAAATGGGGCGAAAAGATCGTGGCCGCCGTCGTCAGGGATCCCGAAGCAGCGGTTTCGGTAGAAGCCATCCAGTCCCATTGCAAAGAACACCTGCACGACTGGAAATGTCCCAAAGAAATCGCTTTTGTGAGAGAACTGCCCCGTAACACCATGGGCAAAGTGCTGAAAAAAGAAGTTAAGAAATTCTTTTAACTATTTGAGCAAAAAGGAAAATTTTGTCGTCATGCTCGCAAAGGAAACTGTGTCGCAATTGTAAAAACCACAAATACGACGGTATCGTCATTCCGGGCTTAACCCGGAATACAGCACATTTTCAACGCCTTACAATACTGGATGCCGGATCAAGTCCGGCATGACGGACGGAACATAAGCGATTTTCTGACTTATGATACAGCCGCTTACGCGGGGATGACAAGGGAGCAGTGAAAAGACACCCCGATCCCATGCATTTGAGAAAGGAATAATTCCAAATATGTCGACGGCCAAATACTGGGAGCTGCGGCTCGAAGATTGTAGAGAAGCACTGGAAAAAAATAATTTCAGCGCCTTTATTGCCAAAACCCCTGCGGATGCGAAAAAGATCGTCATCGACCGCATTTTGCCTGAATTGGATGTAACCTCCGTATCGTGGGGGGACTCCATGACCCTCTACGAAACAAACATCCTTCCATACTTTAAGGAAAAACCCGGGATAACATTAATCGAAACCTTCGGTGAGAACATACCCCGTGAATTAAGTATGCAGCGCCGCAAAGAGGCGATATTCGTCGATCTTTTTTTCACCGGCACCAATGCCGTCACCGAGTCCGGAATGCTGGTAAACCTGGATATGATCGGCAACCGCGTGGGCGGCATCACCTATGGCCCCCAGCATGTCGTCATCGTGGTCGGCCGCAATAAAATCGTTGCGAATCTGGAGGATGCCATCTACCGCATCAAGAACTATGCCGCCCCGGCCAATGCCATGCGGCACGGCAAAAAGACACCGTGCATCAAGACGTCCTACTGCATGGACTGCAAAAGTATCGACCGGATCTGTAACGTTTGGACGATTCATGAAAAATCCCATCCCAAAGGCAGAATAAAGGTGATCCTGATCAATCAGGATCTCGGGTTATAGGAAAATCAGGAGAGATGTGAGCATAATTTTGGCGGTTTTGCTGGCAAACCACATACCGAATGACGCCTGCGTCATCTTTCATGACGTTGCTATTTTCAAAACCTGTCAAACAGCACAGGAGGTGATATGTCCCTGCTTTTTGAAGAAACCGAAATAAACGGCATGGGATTAAAAAACCGGCTGGTTCGATCAGCAACATATGAAGGGATGGCCTAAGATCGAATCCATTCCTTAAAATTACTTCAGCATTTTTTTGATCGTTTCCTCATATTCCGGAAAATAGCGTTCGATGATGGGCAGATCAAAGCGTGGGAGGATACTGGTGTTGCTTTCCCGGTCGAGCAGGAATTCAAAGGATTTTTCCACCAGCATTTCAGGCGGTATCCGATTGTCGGTCAGCTTTTGATAATATAAATGGGTGAGGGTCACGCGGTGGGTTGTGGTCGTTTGGCCTTCTACAATAACCTCAAATCTCGTGCTGTCGATCGTATTCACCGTAATCATTGTGCAGTCCCTGTTATGTTTGTTTAAAGAATCTTATAAATAGTAGCTTACGTTCAATGGCAAGGCGTCGATTCGGTTTTAAAGCGGAGCGTACACGTAGTACGTGAGCATTTAAAACCGAATAGCAACGCAGCCAGTGGACGTAAGATGCATTTATAAGATATTTTTAGATACTACTCCAATATCCTGACGATAAGTCCATCCGATGCCTTCCCAAAATGCAATTCCGCTGGTATTGTCATGAAAAATAAACAGATGGCATTTCTGGATGCCAAGGGCTTGCAAGCCCTCAAGGCTTCTATCGACCAGCAGGCGACCGATACCCTGCCGCCGGTAATCGGCTCGAACCGCAAGGTGATGGATATAGCCCCGACGGCCGTCGTGGCCGCATAAAATGGTGCCGGCAATCGTCTGGCCGTCATAGGCGATAAGGCTCAGGCCGGGATTGCGCTCCAGGTACATCTGGATGCTGGGCCGTGAGTCGGCCATACTCAGAGCGATTCCATCGCAGGCCTCCCACAGGTTGTATACCTTTTCATAGGCGTCAATGGTAAACGCTGCAACTGTAAGGTTAAACATTTTCATCCTGACTGATACCCACCTCATTTTCCGCTGCGATAAAACCGGATGGTCGCCTTTTCAATCGTTGCCAGGCCTTCCTTGATCGCGTCGTCAATGATGGGCATGAATTGCTCGATCTTTTCAGACGTATCGACAATTTCAATGACAATGGGAAGATCCGATGAAAGCCTGAGAATTTTAGCGGTATGGACCCGGCTGTGGGCGCCGAAACCCTCCAGGCCCCGAAATACGGTGGCGCCTGCCAGCCCGAATTCCCGCGCTTTACGGACGATCCACTCGTATAGCGGCTGCTTTCCGTATTTGTCGCTTTCACCGATGAAAATTCGGAGCAGCTGTCCTTCTCTTGGTAGCGTCATGGCAAACCTCAAACATATCGGGTTACGCTATAGCCGAGCCAGACACCCGACAAACCGATGATGACCTGAATCAAGACATTGCCGACTGCGTGCAAAAATTGACCGTCCCGCATCAAGGCAGCGGTTTCGTGCCCGAAGGTTGAAAAGGTCGTAAATCCTCCCAGCAAACCGATCAGTAAAAACATCCGCATCTCCGGGCTAAGCAGATTGCGAAGTTCCGCAAGGCCGGTCAGAATGCCAATCAAAAAGCACCCGATGATGTTAACGACTGCCGTACCTATCGGGAAAAAAGTGCCGGGAAAGATCTGATGCACCGCACCGGAGGCAAGATAACGACCAATAGAGCCGACAAAACCGCCCAGACCAACATAGATCAAATCCAGAATCACAGTCCGCATATTAACCTTTACGACCGGACGGCGATGGCAGCGCCGGCCGCCACCATCACGCCGCCGGCCGCCCGGTTGAGCCGCCGGATCGAACGCCGACGGGTAAACATGTTGCGCGCCCGGCTGGCCAGAAAAGCGTAGGAACCCAGAACGCCGACCAACACTGCAGTGATGATGCCGACCACAATGGCCAGGTCCAAGACGGTAAGGGTGGACAAATCAAGAAAGGTCGGCAAAAAGCCGCAGTAAAAAAGTATTACCTTGGGATTGGACAGGGTGATTACCAGGCCGCTGACAAAATTGCCCCACCGGGATCGCCTGTCGGTATCCGGAGTGTCGGAAATTGGCTCGGGGTCTTTGAGCCATATCCTGATCCCCAGCCAGATTAAGTAGGCCCCCCCGCAGAGTTTAACGATGAAAAACAAATTTCCCAGTGCCCGCGCCACCATCGAAAGACCGAAGGCGGCAAACAACAGGAAGATGATGTCACCCAATACAATACCGCCGATGACTGCCAGGGCCGGCCGAAAACCGGAAGCCAGTGCCCGGGCGACCGTGGCAAAAACCCCGGGCCCCGGGCTGGCGGCCAGGATCAGCATGGCCACAAAAAATCCAATGGCTGAATATATTGTCAAGATTTCACTCCCCCATAGAATTAGGTTCAAAGATCCATATCACAATTTTGGCCTAAATGCTTTATGAAATCGCTTAACGATTACCCTCATTAGGGTCATTGGCAGTGATTTCTATGTCTACGAACGCATGCACCTTTGCCACATTTCATGGTACTTGCAGCAGGGGCGGGGTTTCCAGCATAGCTGGAAACCCCGCCCCTACGATCATAAATCCCATTTTACGACAGCACCAATATTCACAATCTAAGCGCTAGGCACAGCGCATCATGCTCCGGGGAATGAAGGGGCAGATAGGACAGCAGGGATACAGATCGCCAGTCAGGGTGATCGGCGATGGCGCGATTGAAGGCATCGGCATCCTTGAATGCGACGTTGTCGGCCACCAGCCGGTTCAGCTCCAGGAACTTGCGCGGGGTCTCGAAGCGGCCGTAGCCGCGGAGCAGATCGGCCAGGCTGGAGTCTTCGGGGATGTGGGGCGGCGGCCAGCGCCAGCTGTCTCCGGCGGTGGAGCCGGT